>NZ_JBDJNS010000017.1:0-77053 GCF_039674545.1 Luteimonas sp. TWI382 | reverse complement strand
GCCTGCATGCGCAAGCTGCTGACCATCCTCAACGCCATGCTTCGAGACAACGCCAGATTCCGACTCGAAACGCCTGTTGCGGCTTGACCTCCAACACCGTTGCTCCCCCGCAAGCGGGGGAGGTGTCGCGATCGCCGGCGCTGCGGCGCGGCCCTCTCTTCCGCGTGCAGGACGGTGCCACGATCTTCGGCATTGCAGCGCCGTGCTCCCTCCCCCGCGTGCGGGGGAGGGTTGGGGTGGGGGCGATCGGCCACGAGGGAACGTCGTTTGGATGTCGGGAAATGCCCCGCCCCCCCACGCGCCGCGCTGCGCGCGTCGACCTCGCCCCGCAGGCGGGGGAGGTGGCGCGATCTTCGGTCCTTCGGCACCGCAGCGCTGCGCTCCCTCCCCCGGGGCCGCGCGCGACATTTGTGTGTCGAACACTGCCGCGAGCGGGGGAGGTGACTTGGGGCGTCGACCTTCGCTCAGTAGCCGGCGGCCTGACCGTCCTTGCGCGATTCGCTGGCGCCGATCCAGCCGCCGTGCGGGTTCTTCATGATCGCCTGGTAGCCGCCGTAGGGGCCGTGCGAGAAGCGCACCGAATGGCCCTTCATCATCAGCGCGCGCACGGTTTCGTACGAAAAGCCGCTTTCCAGGTCGAGCTCGCCACCGTCGGTCATCGCGGTGTTCTGCCCGGTCGGTTCGGTCGAGCCGTCGTGCTGGATCCGCGGCGCATCGCCGGCCTCCTGCAGGTTCATGCCGAAGTCGATCATGTTGATCAGGATCTGCACGTGGCCCTGCGGCTGCATCGCACCGCCCATCACGCCGAAGCTCAGCCACGGCTCGCCGTCGCGGGTCGCGAACGCGGGGATGATCGTGTGGAACGGCCGCTTGCCCGGCGCGTAGCCGTTGGGATGCTCGGCCTTGAGCACGAACTGCTCGCCGCGATCCTGCAGGATGAAACCCAGGCCCGGCGGCGCCATGCCGCTGCCCATGCCGCGATAGTTGGACTGGATCAGCGAGACCATCATGCCGTCGGCATCGGCGGTGG
Source organism: Luteimonas sp. TWI382 (assembly GCF_039674545.1). Taxonomy (NCBI): domain Bacteria; kingdom Pseudomonadati; phylum Pseudomonadota; class Gammaproteobacteria; order Lysobacterales; family Lysobacteraceae; genus Luteimonas; species Luteimonas sp. TWI382. Next base: position 76,023 of record NZ_JBDJNS010000017.1, on the reverse strand, counting down.
TCAGATAGATCGTGTCGCCTTCGTCGAGCTGGCGCGGCGTGCCGGGCTGCACCTCGCGCAGCGCGCGGTCCATCGAGATCAGCTGCCCGCGCTCACGCGCGTAGTCCTTGGAGATCAGCCGTGCGACCGGTGCCGGATGGAACGCCGGATCGGCATACCAGCGGGCGCGATCGGCGAACGCGAGTTTCTTGGCCTCGGTGAACAGGTGCACGTGTTCCGGACTGCCGAAGCCGTAGGACGCGAGGTCGTAGGGTTCGAGCAGGTTGAGGATCTGCAGCGCCGCAATGCCCTGCCCGCTGGGCGGCAGCTCCCAGACATCGACGCCCCGGTAGTTGGTCGACACCGGCTCGACCCAGTTGCCGGTGTGCGCGGCGAGGTCCTCGTACGACAGGAAGCCGTCGTTGGCGGCGAAGTAGTCGCTGATCGTGCGCGCGATCTGCCCCTTGTAGAACGCGTCGCGACCGCCGTCGGCGATCGCCTGCAAGGTATTGGCGAGATTGGGGTTGCGCCAGGTCTCGCCCTTGCGCGGCGCACGGCCATCGATCGTGAACTGCTCGGTGAAGCCGGGCCACCGCGACAGTCGCGGCACCGACCGGCCCCAGTAATAGGCGATGACCTCGTGCACCGGATGGCCCTCGCGCGCGTAGCGGATTGCCGGTGCGAGGTTGTCGGCCATCGCGCGCCGGCCGAAGCGGCCATGCAGCGCGAACCAGCCGTCGACCGCGCCGGGCACGGTGACCGGCAGCGGGCCGTGCGAGGGGATATCGGTGAGGCCACGACGCGCGAACTCGGCCAGGGTCAGCGACTGCGGCGAGCGCCCGGACCCGTCATAGCCATACAGGCGCCGCGTCTTCGGGTCCCAGACGATCGCGAACAGGTCGCCACCGATGCCGTTGCCGGTCGGCTCCATCAACCCCAGCGCAGCGTTGGCCGAGATCGCGGCATCGACCGCCGAGCCGCCCGCACGCATGGTGTCGAGCGCGATCTGGGTCGCCAGCGGGTGCGAGGTCGCGGCCATCGCGTGCGGCGCGAGGACTTCGCTGCGGGTCGCGAACGTCCGCCCGGTGATGCGGTCGGCGGCGGCGGCGGGCAGCGCGATGGCCAGGGCGGCGCAGGCGGCCAGGACAAGGCGCATGGTGGGTCTCCTTCGGGTGATCGGCGACAGTAGCGCATTGCCGGCCCGTCGCGCCGCGCGGCGCGTCTCAATCCTCGGCATCGCCGTAGAACTGGATGCCGATGCGGATGCGCTCGCGGCCCTGCGCCCGACGATGGCGGTTGGTGTCGCGCAACGAGTACACGCAACCGCAGTACTCCTGCTGGTAGAACCGCTCGCGCTTGCTGATGTCGATCATCCGCGACGATCCGCCTCCCTTGCGCCAGTTGTAGTCCCAGTACCTCAGGCCATCGTAGGGCGCGGCGGCACGATGGCCGCAGTCGTTGATCTGCGCCATGTTCTTCCAGCGCGAAATGCCCAGCGAGCTGGTGATCAGGGGAAAGCCGTGCTCGTGGGCATACAGCGCGGTGCGCTCGAAGCGCATGTCGAAGCACATCGTGCAGCGGATGCCGCGCTCGGGTTCATTCTCCATGCCCTTGGCGCGGGCGAACCAGTTGTCGGTGTCGTAGTCGGCGTCGACGAACGGCACGCCGTGCTTCTGCGCGAAGCGGATGTTCTCCTCCTTGCGCAGCAGGTATTCCTTCACCGGATGGATATTGGGGTTGTAGAAGAACACGGTGTAGTCGATGCCCGCCTCGACGAAGGCCTCCATCAGCTCACCCGAGCACGGCGCGCAGCACGAATGCAGCAGCAGGCGGTCGTGCGCGGGGGCGAACCCGTCGGGAAGCGGAAGCGGCTGGCGTTGGGGTGCAGGCATGACGGTGCGGGCGGAGGGCGCTGGAGGGCCATGGTAGCGCCCTCCCGCCGCGTCATCCCGGCAACGCCGGGATGACGTGTTGCCGCTACGGTCCCGACGGCGCGGCGTCGATGGCGGCGGGTTCGCCGTCGTCGAAGCGGCCACGGATCGGGAACGGCTGCGGCTGCGGCCGCGGCACCGGGGCCGCCTCGAGCCGGCGCAGCAGTTCACTGATGCCGCGATCGAGCTGGGCGTCCTCGCCGCGCCACGCCGCGTGCGGCAGGTTGTCGACCGCGATGTCCGGATCGACGCCGCGGCCTTCGATCAACCAGCGTCCGTCGCGGTCGAACTGCGCATTCTGCGCCGCGCGCATCACCCCGCGATCGACCAGGCGATTGCTGTCGCTCAGCCACACGCCGGCACCGGCCGTGCGCTGGCCGATCACCGGGCCCAGGCCCAGCGCCTGCACGCCGGCGGAGAAAGTCTCGCCGTCGGAATAGGTCAGCGCATCGGCCAGTACCACCAGGTGGCCGCGGAAGCTCTGCTGCATGTTCCAGTACGGCGCCGACCCCGGCGGCGCCCAGAACGCCCAGGCGCGACGCAGCAACGTGCCCAGGACCCAGCTGTCGATGTTGCCGCCGCGATTGCGACGCACGTCGATGACCAGGCCTTCGCGGTCGACGTTGGCGTAGAACTCGCGCGCAAAGGCGGCGATGTCGTTGGCGCCCATCGCGTACAGGTGCAGGTAGCCGATGCGGCCGTCGGTCGCCTGCTCGACGTGCTCCCGGCGCGACTGCACCCAGTCGTCGTAGCGCAGCTGGGCATCGCGCTCCATCGTCACCGGTACCGTCACGGTGCTGCGCGCGGTGCCGTCGCGGCGGTAGTCGAGCCGCACCTGCTGTCCGGCCTGGTGTTCCAGACGCAGCGTGACGTCGGCCGGCGTGCGCACCGGCTGGCCATTGATCGCGGTGATCACGTCACCGGCGCGCAGCGCGGTGCCGGGCCGGGCCAGCGGCGCGCGCGCATCGGGCAGCTCGGGATCGCTGCGATAGATATGGCGCAGGCGCACGCCGTCGGCATGGGCCTCGTACACACCGCCGAGCGAGGCCGGCACCGGACGCTCGGGGTCCTGGCGGTACTCGCCCCCGCGCACCTGCGAATGCAGCACGCCCAGTTCGGCCACCATCTGCCGCAGCAGGTCGTCGAGTTCGGTGCGCTCGCCCACGCGCGGCAACAGCGGCCGGTACTTGGCGCCGATCGCCACCCAATCCTGGCCGCGCAGGCCGGGGTCGAACAGGTAGTCGCGTTGCATGCGCCAGGCATCGTCGAACATCTGCGTCCACTCGCGCGTCGGTTCGACCGCCAAGCGCCAGTCGCCGGTCCGGACCTGGTGCGGCTCGAGGTCGTCGGGCAGCTTGTCGGCGACCGGAACCAGGTACATCTCGCCCGGGCCGTCACGCTCGGCCGTGCGGTAGAACAGGGTCTTGCCGTCGGCCGACAGGCCGAACTCGGCGACATGCTCGGCGAAGGTCTCGATGCGCGCCCGCTCGGCGCGATAGGCGATGCTGCGCAGCGCCGGCATGGCCTCGGCCTGCGAAGGCTGGTCGAGCACGAACAGGTGTTTCTGGCCGGCAGCCAGCGCGCGATAGTTGCCGGCCTCCACCGGCACCTCGTACAGCCGCGCTGCCAGCCCGGCGGTGACGATCCGCGGCAGCGCGCCTGCCGCGGCCTCCTTCGCATCCTCGGCCTTCTCGGCCTCGCGCTCGGGGGTGTCGGCGTCGATCGCCGGATCGACGGCGCGCAGTTCGGTCGGCGGCTGGAACGCGAAGCGGTTGTCCGGCTGCAGCGCCAGCGCATAGAGGCGGGTGCGCCGGTCGAACATCGGCCCCATGTTGCGGTCGCCCCAGGGCGCACCCGGCGTCGCGCGGAACTCGCGCTCGGACAGGAAATACAGCCAGCGGCCGTCGGCGGTGAACGCGGGCGAATGGCTGTTGTAGCGGTCGCTGGTCAGCACATGGCGCTGTCCGTCGGCGACGGTGTAGAGCACGATCTGCTCGCGCTGATAGCTCGTGTCCGGTCGCACCACGGCCAGCGCGCGACTGTCGGGCGCCCAGACGACGCCTTCGTAGGCGCGCACCGGGCTCTGGTCGATCCGGCGGTTCTGCCCACTGCGCAGGTCCAGCAGCCACAGCGCGCCGCTGAAGTCGCTGTGCGCCAGCCAACGGCCATCGGGCGAGGGCGCCAGGTCGAAGCGCTGGGTGCGGCCGTCGCGGGTCAGGGCCTCGCCAGGGCCGCTGCCATCGGCGGGAAAGCGCCAGATCTCATGCTCGCCGGTGGCATCGCCGATCGCGTAGAGCCAGCGCCCATCGGGACTGAGAACCGCATTGCGCGCCCGGCTGCCTTCCGGCAGCGCCGGCTCGATCCGGCGAACCGCGCCGGTGCCGGCGAGCGCCACGCGCCCGCGTGCGGTCAGCGCGACCCGGCTGCCGTCGGCGGACACGCGCGCACTGTCGAGGAAGGCCAGCGGCCGGTCCAGCCAGCGCGTGCGCCGCGATGCGGTGTCGGTCGCCAGTGTCAAGGCGAGCACACGATCGTCGCCGCTGGCGATGTCGTAGCGGGCGATGTCGGCGCCGCGCTGGTAGACGATGCGGCCGTCGCGCAACTGCGCCCCGCGCACCTCGAAGTCGCGATGCGCGGTGAGCTGCTGCGTATCGCCGCCGTCGGCATCGAAGGACCACAGATTGGGCACGCCGTCGGCATCGCTGGTCACGTACACACGGCCCTGCCACCACATCGGCCGCGACAGCGTGCCGACGTGGTCGGCGGCCAGGCGCACGGCCTCGCGGGCGCCGGGGTCGAAGCGCCACAGCTGGCCGCGAGCGCCACCGCGGTACTCGCGCGCGTTGTCCTGGGTCACGGCCAGGCCGAAACGGATGAAGTACAGCCGCCCCTGATCGTCGTACGTCGCCTCGCGCGCATCGGCCAGCGGCAATTCGCGCCGGGCCAGCGTATCGGGATGCACCGCATGCAGCGTCCACGACCAGGTCGGCCCCACCCGCTGGTCGGTCGCATAGAGCACCTCACCCTGCGGGGTCCAGCCCTGCACCAGCACGCGCCCGCCTTCGAAGCTCAGACGCTTGGGCACGCCACCGGCCAGCGGCATCACATAGGCCTCGGTGGCGCCGTCGTAGTCGGCCGCATAGGCCAACCGGGTGCCGTCGGCGGAGATCGAGGGCTGGGTCTCGTTGGCCGGATGGCTGGTCAGGCGCCGGGCCTGGCCACCGTCGACGCCCGCCAGCCACAGGTCGCCTTCGGAGGCGAACACCAGCTGCGCGCCATGAAGCGCGGGATCGCGGTAATAGCCGGTCACCGCCGATGCAGGTCCGCACAGCAGCAGGCCGAGCAACGGCAACAAGCACGAAAACCACAGGCGCAGGGCCCGCGCGCGAAGCGACGGTGATGGCATTCGATCGTCCCCAGACAGACGCGTCGCCACCCGGGCGACTCAGCCCGCGAGCTTAAGCGGCGGGCGCGGCGCGCACAGGCGCCGGAAGTCATGCGCGAGCCTGCGCCCATGTGCCCGCTGTCGCATTCTCGGGCAGGCATGCGGGGATCGCCGCGCATCCGCCAGCTCGCTAGACACGGCGCGCCCGACGCCGGCCGATCGCGTGTGCGTGCCCACGCCACGCGGCGCCACGTGCGGCGCGCCTGCGCCATCATCCGCCCGGCGATGCCGGGCGGATGTCCAGATCAGCGTCGCTGCAGCAGCGTCACCACGCTGGAGAAATCCAGCCCGCCGTTGCCGGCCTGGCTGTTCATCGCGTACAGGTTGCGCGCCAGCTCGCCCAGCGGCACCGCCGCGCCCGTGCCCATCGCGGCCTCCGCGGCCAGCCCCAGGTCCTTGAGCATCAGATCGTTGCCAAAACCGCCGGTGTAGCCGCGCGATGCCGGTGCGTTTTCGAGCACGCCGGGCCACGGATTGCAGACCTCGGTCGCCCAACTGCGGCTGGTGCTGACCGCCATCATCTGCGACAGCACCTTGGGGTCCAGGCCATGCGCGGCGCCGAGGGCGATCGCCTCGCCGGTCGCGGCCATGATCACGCCCAGCGCCATGTTGTTGCACAGCTTGGCGACCTGGCCGGCGCCGGCCTCGCCCATGTGGAAGATGTTCTTGCCCATCGCCTCGAGCACCGGCCGGGCGCGCTCGAGCGCATCCGCGCTGCCGCCGACGATGAAGGTCAGCGTGCCGGCCTGGGCGCCCGCGGTGCCGCCGGAGACCGGGGCGTCGATCATCTGCAGGCCACGCGCCTTCGCCGCAGCGGCGACCTTCTGTGCCGAAGCGGGCGCGATCGTGCTGCAGTCGATCACCAGCGCGCCGTCGGGCAGCGTCGCCATCAGGCCGTCGTCGCCCAGGTACAGGCCTTCGACGTGGCGGCTGGCCGGCAACATCGAGATCACCACCTCCGCATCGTTGACCGCGTCGGCAGCGCTGGCAGCGGCGCTCGCGCCGGCCTGCACGACCGGGGCGAGCGCGTCCGTATTGAGGTCGAAGGCGCGCACGGCGTGGCCGGCCTTGGCGAGGTTGGCGGCCATCGGCCCGCCCATGTTGCCCAGTCCGATGAAGGCGATGCGAGTCATGTGGTTCTCCAGGTGACGATGCGGATGGGGCGTGCGGTCTTCGACGGCCGACAGGTCATGCGGCGCGCGGCGAGGCCAGGTCGGCGAGTGGATGCACACCACCCGGCCAGTCGGGTTCGACGAGGAACGTCTGCGCCCAGGCCGGTGTCGTGGCAGCCAGTGTGGCCGGCTCCCAGCGCGGGGTGCGGTCCTTGTCGATCAGCAGCGCGCGGATGCCTTCGGCGAAATCACCATGCGCAGCGCAGTGCAGCGCGGCGACGTACTCCATGCGGAAGACGTCGGCCAGCGACAGGTCGGCCGCGCGGCGCTGCAGCTCGAACCCCAGCCGTGCCGATCCCGGCGAACCGGCGGCGAGCGTCTTCTGCGCCGCGCCGAGCCAGGCGTCTTCGCCGGCATCGAGTGCGGCGATCGCCTCGACGATGTCCTCCAGCCGCGCGTGCGCACAGATCGCGGCCACCGTCTGCGCATGCCGCTGCAGCGGGCCAGGCTCGGCCGACACGGCGAAGCGCTGCAGCAGCGTGTCCAGGCGCGCGTGGTTGTCGCGGTCCTCGCGCGCCCAGGCCTCGGCGGCGAGCGCGTCGAACACCGTCTCGCGATCGGCCTCCGCCAGTTGCACGTCGGCCAACTGCGCGTGGATCGCATCGCCCGGTCCCAGCAGCGCACCGGTCAGCGCAAGGAACAGGCCGGCGCGATCGGGCACGCGGGCGAGCAGCCAACTGCCGCCCACGTCCGGGAACAGACCGACGGTGATTTCCGGGAACGCCAGCTTCGAGCGCTCGGTCACCACGCGGTGGCTGGCGCCGGCCATCAGCCCGATGCCGCCGCCCATGACGATGCCATGGCCCCAGCAGAGCACCGGCTTGGGGTAGGTGTGGATGCGGTGGTCGAGGCGGTACTCGACCTCGAAGAACTCGGCGGCGTAGGCGTTGTCGCGCACGTCGGTGGCGCCCGCCGCGCGATACGCGGTCATGCTCTCGTACAGCGCATGCAGGTCGCCGCCGGCGCAGAACGCTTTTTCGCCCGCGCCCTGCAGCACGACCAGGGCGATCGCCTCGTCCTTCGCCCAGGCCACCAGTTGCGCATCGAGCAGCCGCGCCATCTCCAGCGACAGACCGTTGAGGGTCTTGGGCCGGTTGAGCGTGGCGATGCCCACGCGGCGGCCGCCAGCGGCGGCGCGCTCCTCGAACAGCACCGCGGCAGGATCGGCCGCACTCATGCGTTGGTCCACACGGGGCTGCGCTTTTCCAGGAACGCGGCGACGCCTTCCTTCTGGTCGGCGGTGTCGAACAGGTCGACGAACCGTTCGCGCTCTGCGATCAGCCCGGCGACCGCCGGCTGGCTGCGCGTGGTCTGCACCAGTCGCTTGCAGGCCGCGACACTGGTCGGCGACTGCTTGGCGGCCTTGGCCGCCCAGTCCAGCGCGCGCGCCTTCGCCTCACCGCGCTCCACGACCTCCTCGACCACGCCGATGCGCAGCGCGGTCGCCGCGTCGATGCGCTCGCCGAGCAGGATCATGCGCTTGGCCCAGCCCTCGCCGGCCAGGCGGGTGAGGTTCTGGGTGCCGCCCGCGCACGGCAGCAGACCCACGGTCGCCTCGGGCAGCGCCAGCTGCGCCTGCGCCTCGGCGATGCGCAGGTCGCAGGCCAGCGCGCATTCGAGCCCGCCGCCCATCGCATAGCCGTTGATCGCGGCGATCGACACACCGCGGAATGCGCTCAGCGCCTCGAAGGCCTCGCCGAAGCGGCGCGCGGCCTCGCGCGCGGCGGCCTTGTCGCCGGAGGCGAACTGCTTGAGGTCGGCGCCGGCCGAGAAGAACTTCTCGCCCTCGCCGGTGATCACCAGCGCATAGATGTCGCGATCGCCGTCGAGCGCGACGACCAGGTCGCGCAGCGCGGCCAGGCTGTGCACGGTCCAGGTGTTGGCCGGCGGATTGCGCAGCGTGACGATCGCGGTGTGGCCGTCGATCGCAAGCCCCAGCCCGGTCCAGTCGCGCGTGCGGTAGTCGTGGGCAGTGTGGCTCATCGCAGGTCCTCCTCGGTGTTGAGCAGATGGCGCGCGACGATCACGCGCATGATCTCGTTGGTGCCTTCCAGGATCTGGTGCACGCGGCTGTCGCGCAACAGCCGTTCGACCGGGTACTCGCGGATGTAGCCGTAGCCGCCGTGCAACTGCAGCGCATCGTTGCACACGGCAAAGCCGGCATCGGTCGCGAAGCGCTTGGCCATCGCGCACCACACCGTGGCATCGGCGCTGCCGGCATCGAGCTTGCGCGCGGCGGTGTGCACCATCTGCCGGGCGGCGACCAACTGCGTGGCCATGTCGGCGAGCTTGAACTGCAGCGCCTGGAACTCGCCGATCGCCTTGCCGAACTGCTTGCGCTCGCGCAGGTACCCGCGCGCGGCGTCGAGCGCACCCTGGGCGGCGCCCAGCGAGCAGGCCGCGATGTTGATGCGGCCGCCGTCCAGGCCCTTCATCGCGATCTTGAAGCCCTCGCCTTCCGCGCCGAGCAGATGGTCGGCCGGCACGCGCACGCCGGTGAAGCTGATCGTGCGGGTAGGCTGGCTGTTCCAGCCCATCTTCTCTTCCTTCTTGCCGTACGCGATGCCCGGCAGGTCGGCCGGCACCGCGAACGCGCTGATCCCGCGCGCGCCCTCGCCACCGGTGCGGGCCATCACGATCAGCATGTCGGTGGCACCGGCGCCGGAGATGAAGGCCTTGCTGCCATCGATGACGTAGTCGTCGCCATCGCGCACCGCGCGGGTCTTGAGCGAGGCGGCATCGGAGCCCGCGCCGGGCTCGGTCAGGCAGTAGGAGCCGAGCTTGTCGCCGCTGGCCATCGCCGCGGCCCACTCGCCGCGCACCCGCGCCCCGGCCCAGGATGCGAGCATCCAGGTCGCCATGTTGTGGATGCTGATGTAGGCCGCGGTCGAGGGGTCGGCCGCCGAGAGCTCCTCGAAGATCAGCGCCGCATCCAGCCGCGACAGGCCGATACCGCCCGCGTCCTCGGGCGTGTAGATGCCGCAGAAGCCGAGCGCGCCGGCGCCGGCGATCACCTCGCGCGGAAAGATGCCCTCCGCATCCCAGTGCGCGGCCTGCGGCGCGAGCTGCGCGGCGGCGAAATCGCGCGCGGCCTCGCGGAACGCAGCCTGCTCTTCGGTCAGGCCGAAATCGGCGCCGGCGGTGGTGGTGGCCGCCATCATCACTTCAGGCTGATCGTGGTGTTGACGCCGTGGCCCAGCGTCTCGTCGTCGAACCAGCGCGCGGTCACCGTCTTGGTCTGGGTGTAGAACGTCACCACCTGCTTGCCGTACGGACCGAGGTCGCCGAGCTTGGACGCGCGCGAGCCGGTGAACGAGAACAACGGCACCGGCACCGGAATCGGCACGTTGATGCCGACCTGGCCGACATCGATCTCCTCCTGGAACTTGCGCGCGGCCGCACCGGACTGGGTGAACACCGCGACGCCGTTGCCGTTGGGATTGGCGTTGACGAGCGCGATCGCCTCGTCCAGCGACTCGGCCGCCAGGATCACCAGCACCGGCCCGAAGATCTCTTCGTCGTAGATGCGCATGCCGGGCTTGACTCCGGAGAAGATCGTCGGACCGACGAAATTGCCCTTGGCGTAGTCGCCGCCCATTTGGGGATTGCGGCCATCGAGCTCCAGCGTCGCGCCCTCCTCGATCCCCGAGGCGATCAGCGCTTCGATCCGCTCGCGCGCCGCGCAGGAGATCACCGGCCCGACATCGGTGCCGGGCTCGGTGCCGCCGCCGACCTTCAGCGTCTTGGCCTTGGCGACCAGATCGGGAATCCAGGCCTGCGCCTCGCCGACCAGCACCGCGGTGCTGGCGGCCATGCAGCGCTGGCCGGCCGCGCCGAAGGCGGCGCCGGCCATCGCGTTGAGGGTCTGCTCCTTGTTCGCGTCGGGCAGCAGGATCGCGTGGTTCTTCGCGCCCATCATGCATTGCACGCGCTTGCCGGCGAGCGAGGCGCGGTTGTAGACGTGGGTGCCGACCTTGGTCGAGCCGACGAACGAGACCGCCTTGATGTCGACGTGGTCGCAGATCGCGTTGACCACGTCCGGGCCGCCATGCACGACGTTGAGCACGCCCTTGGGAATGCCGGCCTCGAGCGCGAGCTCGACCAGGCGCATCGTCACCAGCGGGTCCTGCTCGGAGGGCTTGAGCACGAAGGTGTTACCGGTGGCGATCGCCATCGGGAACATCCACAGCGGGATCATCGCCGGGAAGTTGAACGGGGTGATGCCGGCGCACACGCCCAACGGCTGCAGCAATGTATAGGTGTCCACGCCATTGGCGACGTTGTTGGCCAGTTCGCCCAGCTGCAGGTTGCCGATCGCCGCGGCGTGCTCGACCACCTCCAGGCCGCGGAACACATCGCCCTCGGCGTCGGGCAGGGTCTTGCCCTGCTCGCTGGTCAGGATCGCGGCCAGCTCGCTCATGTGCTCGCGGATCAGCTGCTGGTACTTGAGGAAGATCCGCGCACGCGTGCCGATCGGGGTCTTGCGCCAGGTCTTGAACGCCTTCTGCGCGGCGGCGACGGCCGCGTCGACCTCGGCCGCGGTCGCGAACGGCACCCGCGCCAGCACCGCCTGCGTGGCCGGGTTGACCACATCGCGCCATTCGCGGGTCTGGGACTGGACGAACTCGCCGTCGATCAGCAGCGGGACGGAGTGCGGGGCATTCGACATGGGGCAGGCCTGCGGGCGGGACGGGATTCGCATTATTCGCAGGATCGCGCTGCCCGGCGCCCGTCCACCACCGCGTATCGTGCGAACATCGCGCACATTCCTGCGAAGGTTGCGAATCGTCATGTCCCGCCCCAAGCGCTTCGTCGGTGCCCGGCTGCGACGCCTGCGCCAGCAACACGGCCTGGCGCAGGCCGCGCTGGCGCAGGCACTGGCCCTGTCGCCGAGCTATCTCAACCAGATCGAACGCGACCAACGCCCGCTGACCCCGGCAGTGCAGGCGCGGCTGGAGGCCCTGCTCGGCCCACAGCCGGCCTTGTTCGACGGCGCCGGTCCGGCCGCCCTGGTCGGCGAACTGCGCGAGGCGCTGGCCGACCTGGGCGAGACCGCCGCGACCCCGGACGAGCTCGAGACACTGGCCGGCGACCTGCCCGGCATCGCCCGCCTGCTGCTGGACCTGCACCGGCGCCAGCGTGCGATCCGCGAGCGCGCCGACGTCCTGGCCGCGCACCTGGGCGAGGTCGAACTCGCCGGGCCAGACGGCGACCCGGTGCGCGACTACTTCAACCGGCGCCGCAATCATGTCGCCGAGCTCGACGACATCGCCGAAGCGGCGTTCGGCGCGCACGGGCTGGTCGCCGGACAGGTCGCGCCACGCCTGCGCCAGCGGCTGCGCGAGGCCCACGGCATTGTCGTGGCGCTGGACGACGGGATGGACGACAAGCGCCGCTTCGACCCGGACACCCGCACCCTGTGGTTGCCCGATTGGCTGCAGCCCGGACAACAGGCGTTCCAGATGGCCGCCGAACTCGCATTGCGCGAGCACGGCGCGCTGATCGACACCCTGGTCGCCCAGGCCGGTTTCGCCGATCCCGAGCGCGCGGCCCAGGCCCGTATCGGCCTGTCGAACTACTACGCCGGGGCGCTGGTGATGCCCTACGGCGCGTTTCTCGATGCCGCCCAGGCCGAGCGCTACGACATCGACCGCCTCGCCCACCGCTTCGGTGTCGGCTTCGAGGCCGTCTGCCACCGGTTGAGCACCCTCGCCCGCCCCGGGCGTCCGGGCCTGCCGTTCTTCTTCGTGCGCGTCGACCGCGCCGGCAACGTCTCCAAGCGCCACTCGGCCACCGACTTCCACTTCTCGCACGTCGGCGGCGCCTGCCCGCTGTGGATCGTCTACGAGGCCTTCAACCAGCCCGGCCGCATCCTGACCCAGGTCGCCCGCATGCCCGACGGCCGCCGCCACTTCTGGCTGGCCCGCCAGGTCGAGAGCGGGCCGACCGGCCACGGCCGACAGCGCAAGACGTTTGCCGTGAGCCTGGGCTGCGACCTGCGCCACGCCGACCGCCTGACCTACTCGCGCGGCCTCGACCTCGACGACCTCGCCACCGCCACCCCGATCGGCCCGGGCTGCAAGGTCTGCGAACGCACCGACTGCGTCCAACGCGCCTTCCCGCCCCTGCGCCTGCCCGCCCTCTGAAAACCGGGGTCAGCGTGCATTTTCCGCCGCCCGGCCTGCACGCCCGCACGGCGGCCGCCCCCGCCTGACCGGCCCCGCCGGCCGCCCGAGTCGGGCCTCCAGTGCCTGCCACGCGTGTTCGGAACCGTACAGGTGCTGCCGCTGCAGATGCGCGGCAATGGCTTCGGTCTCGTTCGCATCGACGGCCTCCGCGACCAGCGCGCGCCACGCCTGGTGACGCAGCGCCGGGCTCGACGCCAAGCCTTGCCAGGCCGGATGCGGACTGAGCGGATCGTCCACGGCGCCGATGTTGCCGCGATGACTGGAACACGGATATTCGGCTGCCTCGTCGACCATGCGCGCGCGCAGCGGATTGCGTTCGATGTAGCGCAGGCAACGCAGCAGGTACGCCTCGCCGATCACCGGGCAGGCCTTGTAGCGACCTTCCCACAGCGTGCCGGTGCGACCGTGACGCGCGTTGATCCAGCGCACGTAGCGCCGGCCGAGCGACTGCATCATGCGTGCGATCTGTCCCGCGGCGGCCGGCGTCGCCAGCAGATGCACGTGGTTGCTCATCAGCACGTGGGCGTGGATGGCGCAGCCGTGCTGTCGCGCGGTCTCACGCAGATCCTGCAGGTAGCCCAGGCGATCGGTGTCGTCGAAGAAGCACGACTGGCGGTCGTTGCCGCGCTGGACGATGTGCTGGGCCACATCGGGCAGGTCGATCCGGGGGCGTCGGGGCATGCTCGCATCCTTGCGGTGGCGTGCGAGCGACGATGCCCGTGCGACGGGAGCGACGCCATCGGGGCGTCGCTCGCCGTCATGTGGGGAAATTGCACTCTGACCCCGGTTTTTAGTCGTCGAGGAGGGTGTCCTGCCAGAAGGTGACGCCGGCCCAGAAGATGTAGTCGCGGTTTTCGCGCTTGTGAAACCCGTGGCCTTCGTTGCGCGCGAGCACGTGCCAGGCGCGGCCGCCGTTGGCGCGCACGGCGGCGACGATCTGTTCGGCCTCCGATGGCGGCACGCGCGGGTCGTTGCCGCCGGTGGCGACCATCAGCGGCACGCGGATGCGATCGACGTTGCGCAGCGGCGAGATCTCGGCGAGCTTGGCGCGCTGTTCGGCAATGCGTTCGTCGCCGTACTCGACCCGCCGCAGGTCCTGGCGATAGGACTGGGTGTTCTCCAGGAACGTCACGAAATCGGAGATCGCCACCGCACAGCTGGCCGCGCGCAGGCGGTCGCTGTAATGCACTGCCGAGGCGTAGCACATGTAACCGCCGTAGGAGAATCCGTAGACCGCGAAGCGCGTCGAATCCAGCGCCGCGTCCTGCTCGAGCGCATCGAGGAACGCGCCGATGTCGCGCACCGAGTCCTCGCGCTTCCACGGCCCGTTGTCGAGGTCGAGAAACCGCCGCCCATAGCCGGACGAGCCGCGCACGTTGGGCAGGAAGATCGCGATGCCCAGCTCGTTGACCAGGTAGTTGTCGGTGCCGAGGAACCCCGGTCGGCTCTGGCCCTCGGGCCCGCCGTGGATGTCGATGATCAACGGCCGCTTGCCGGGGAACTTCGCCGGGTCGGGGCGGTACAGGAAGCCCGACATCGCCTCGCCGTCGAAGCTGCGGATCTCGACCCGCTCCGGCGCCCGGTTGCGCGCCAGATCCAGCCCGCCCGCCTCGCTGCGGGTCCAGCGCCTGACCGCGAGCGTGTCGGGATCGACCGAGAACGCATCGCCCGGCACATCGAAGGCCGACAGACTCAGGCCGATCTCACCCCAGGGCGCGATCTGCAGCAGGTGCCCGAAGCTCCAGTGCAGCACGCCGTCGGGCAGACCGTCGACGTTGCGGACTTGTCCGTTCGCCGGATCGAGCACGCGCAGCCGCGACACGCCCGCATCGTTGATTGCATAGACGACGAAGCGCTCATCGTCGGCGACCGCGTAATCGGTCACATCCCATGGCGTTTCCGGGCTCAATGCCGTGAACGCGCCGCTGCGGCGATCGAGCTTGCCCAGACGCACCACGTCCGCATCGCGATTGGACAGCGTCCAGATGTTGCCATCGGCCGCGTAGCGCGCGTCGGCGTAGGACGCGGGCTGCGCCGGATCGGTGAGCGGGGTCATCCGGCCGCTGCGCAGGTCGATCTCGGCGACCACCGCCTGGTTGATCGACAGTCGGTTGATCGCCAGGGCGTTGCGGCCATCGGCGGAGAAGTCGCTGATGTTCCAGCCGCCGCCGGTGACCGTCGCCACCCGGCGATCGGTCGACGGGTCGCGCGGATCGATCACATACAGATCGGCGTCGGTGCCGTTGCGGCGGGTCGACGAATAGCCCACCCAGCGCCCGTCCCGGCTCCAGGCGCCGAACGCGTTGCGGCTCTTGCCGTCGGTGAGCAGCGTCAGCCGGCCTTCGTCGAGCCGGTAGAGCTGGAAGAACTCGTCGCCGCCGACGTCCTTCTGCACCACCAGTGCCGGCGCGCCGGCCGGTGCATGGGTGGCGAACGGGGTCGGCTCGGCCTCGAAGCTGATCTGCCGGCGTGCGCCGTCGGGCTGGGCGACCTCGAACAACTGGTCGGTGCTGCCGAAGCGGGTCTTGATCAGCATCGAGCGATCGGCCCGGTTCCAGCCCAGGAACTGCGCGCTGCGGAACTCCAGGTAGGGGCGTGTACGCGTCGCGGTGTCGTCGGGAATCTCGGGGACGCCGTCGGCCAGGACCGCCGGGGGCACGGCGACGGTCGCGGATGCGACCGTCGCTGCCACCAGCAATGCGAGACCCAAGAGCGCCTGGTGTGCGGTCTTCATGGATGTCATACCTTCGTGTCGGGGAGCGGGACGCTCAGAACTTCAGGCGAACGCCGGCGGTGTAGTAGCGACCCATCACGTCGTAGTACGGCGAGAACGTCGATCCGATCGGCGCCTGCTTGTTGGTGACGTTGTTGATCGCGCCGTACAGCTCCAGCTGTCCGCCCTCGCCCAGCCGCGTGCTCGCACCCAGGTCGTAGTAGACGTAGCTGCCGATCGCGCCGTTGACGATCGCCTGGTTGCGGTCGTACTGCCCGGACGAGATGTAGCGGGCACGGACGTTGGCAGAGAACCGGTCGCTGTTGAACGTCAGGCTGCTGACCGCACGCCAGCGCGGCACACCCAGCCCGAACGCATAGCCCTGCGAGCCGACGTACTCGATGTTGTTGATGCCGTCGTCGGTGGTCAGGCTGTTGATCCAGCTGGCCAGGGTGCGCGTGGTCAGCGTCCCGCCCACACCGAACAGCGTCGTCGGCCGCTTGTAGGCCAGCTCGATGTCCACGCCGTCGGTCTTGTACTGCGACAGGTTGGTGTAGGTGGAGACGATGCGCGTGATGTTGCCGCCGGCATCGCGCTCCACGCGTGCGCACATCGCCGGGTTGCCGGCCGCGCAGCGGTTGAGGATGTCCTGCAGCCCCACCGTGGTGATGACGTCCTGAATCTGGATGTCGAAATAGTCCACCGACAGATCGAGCCCCTCGATCGACTGCGGCGACCAGGTCAGGCCGACGGTGAGCGTGTCCGCGGTCTCGGGGACCAGCGCCGGATTGCCGCCGCCGTTGCTCAGCGCATACACCGTCTGGCCGGTGACCGGGTCGAGCACGTAGCTCCAGCCGGTGGTGCTGGTGGTGAACAGTTCGCTCAGGTTCGCCGAGCGGATGTCGCGCGAGCGGGCGATGCGGCCGCGAAAGCCTGGAAAGAACTCGTTGGTCGCGCCCAGCTTCCAGGACCAGATCGCTCCGGTGGTGGAGTAATCGGACACGCGCGCGGCGGCGTTGACGCCAAAATCGTGCAGCAGGCCGCGATCCTTGGCGATCGGCAGCAGCACCTCGCCGAACAGTTCCTTGACCGTGAAGCTGCCCTGCATCGGATTGAAGCTGAAGGAGCGGAACGCCTTGGCCGCATCGAGTGCACCCACGCGCTGATCGATCGACTCGCGCCGCGCTTCCACGCCCACCGCCACCGAGGCGGCGCCGGCCGGCATCTGGAACGGCTCGCCGCGCAGGCTCGCGCCGAAGGTGTCGAGCTTGGTCGTCGAGCGCTGGCTGGGCGTACCGGTCACGTAGTCGGCCGCGGCCTGCGACGGCGCGCCTTCGCCGAACACGTTGATCGGCACGCAGGCGACGCTGGGATCGGCGAGCGTGACCCGGCACACCGGCGCGCCGGTCGCCGGGTCGATGACCGAGTCGATCGCGTTCGCCCACGCCTGCCGCAACACGAAGCCGGGCGTGTCGAAGTTCTGCTCCGCCTCGCCGTGCGAGTAATAGGTGCTCCAGCGCCAGTCGCCGGCGTAGCCGTCGAAGGCCAGCGTGGCCTGGGTGGTGCGGCGCTCGAAGTCGATCCGCGGATAGTTGATGTCGTTGTTGAACCGGCCCAGCGTCAGCGTGCTGGCGCCGGCGGCGATCATTTCCTCGCGCACCGTGCCCGGCAGGAATGCGTTGTCCAGCCCGATCGACAGGTTGCCGCGGTTGTGGTCGCCGAACCAGATGTAGTGGTTGTACATGCGCGAGTGGCGCACGTCGGCGCTCATCCGGACCGTGTCGGTGAAGTCGTAGCGCACGCTGGCCAGCGTCGAGTAGCGCTTCTGCGGCGCGCTCAGCGGGCTGTAGTCGTCGTTCGACGGGCCTTCGCCGCCGCTCATCAGCGCACCGACCACCTTGCCGTAATCGAAGGGCCGCAAGGAACCGTCGGGGTTGAACGCCTGACCGGTCAGCGAAAACCCGCTGACCGCCTTGCCGTTCGCGTCGCGCGCGCCGACGATCAGCCCACCGATCGCGGCATCGGCGAAGCCGACATCGGGCATCAGCGTCGGCTGGCCATCGATCCGCAACGTCGACCAGCGGCCGGCCCGGGGGCGGGCACTGCGCGGCACGATGCCATCGTTGTCGAGGAACTCGCCGCCGACCAGCAGGTGGCCGCGATCGTCCGCGAAGCGCGTGCCCCAGGCGCCCTCGAAACGCTTTTCGTCGCCGTCCGAATAGGTCGAACGCCCGGCCTGCGCGCCGAACTTCACCCCCTCGAAGTCGTGATCCAGGGTGATGTTGACCACGCCCCCGACCGCGCCCGAGCCCCAGGCCGCCGACGCACCGCCGGTCACCACGTCCACGTATTTCACCAGCACCGACGGCACGGTGTTGAGGTCGTTATCGCCCGAGACGCGACGTCCGTCGAGCAGCACCAGGGTCCGGCTGATGCCCAGGCCGCGCAGGTCGACCGGGGCGTTGCCGGCGCCGGTGTTGGAGCCGGTGGTCTGCGGCGAACTGGTCGCACGGAACTGCGGCAGGTCATTGAGCGCGGCACCGATGTTGGTGCGCATGTCCAGGTTCAGCTCCTCGGCGCTGATCGGCAGGATCGGCGTCGGCGAGACGAAATCAGGCCGGTCGATGCGCGAGGCCGAGACCCGGACGGTGTCCAGGCTGACCGCATCGCCCGACGCCCCCGCGACCGCCGCACGCGCACCGGACGCCGCCGGCGACGCCGCGGCCTGCGGCGCGTTCTCCTCGGCGACGATGATCACGCGGCCATCGCTCTCGCGGTAGGTGAGTCCGGTGCCGGCCAGCAGCAGGTCCAGCGCCTCGCCGAGGCTGTGGCGCCCGGACACCGCCGGTGCGGTGATGCCTCGCACCAGATCCGGGGACACGATGATCTCGCGCTCGGCGCTGAGCGCCAGTTGGTTGAGCGCGGCGCCCAGTGGCTGGCTCTGCACCGCGAACTCGCGCTGCGGCGCTTGCGCCGATACCGGTGCGACGGCGCCGACCATGCAGCCCAGCGCGATCGCCAGCGCCGGCACCAGCGGATGCAACGAATGGCGACGCGCGCCCCCAGCCCTCAAACCCTGTGTCATGAAATCCCCTCGAAGTCGTGATCGGTCCCCGCCGCTCCTTGACGATTGGTCATGACGCCCCTGTCCACGATGCAGACGCACGCCGGTCACAATTCCTCAGCTTGCTCATCACGCGCCGCTCACATAGGGTTCGAAGGGCGACACCCCGTCTTCTCCTCCCCCGACACCGATGACTGCGCCCGCCCCCGGCAAGGCGTCCGAGGCTGCCCTGCGGCACCCGGACGAGCGGAACGTCACCCGTCTGGCCCAGCAGTACCGGCCGGCGTTGCTGCGCTATTTTTCGCGGCACCTGACGAGCACGGAGGACGCCGAGGACCTGACCCAGGACACGCTGGCGCGCCTGAGCCAACAGCCCGCCCCCCGTCTGGCCGGATTGGCGAACGTCGAGGCGTTCGTGATGCGCATCGCCTCCAATCTGCTGCGCGACCGCTTTCGCCGCGACCGCAGCCATCGCAAGTCCGATCATGTGCCGATCGAGGCGGTCGCCGCGGCCTGGCAGAGTGAGGAGCCGTCGTGCGAATGCGTCTACGCAGACAAGGCGCGTCTGCAACGGTTTCTGCAGGCGCTCGATGCGTTGCCGCCGCGCTGCCGCGAGGTCTTCTTGCTGCAGCGATATGATGGGCTGACCTACAGCGCCGTCGCCAAGCGGCTCGGCATCAGCGTGAGCGCGGTGGAGAAACACATGATGCGGGCCCTGATGCACCTGGATGCGACCCTGGACGAGGCATGAAGCCTGAGCTCGAGCTGATCGAAGGCGGCGATCCGATCCGGCGCCGCGCAGCCGCGTGGTTTGCGCGCCTGCGCGCCGACGACGTGCACGGCACCGACCTGCGCGCCTGGCAGGCGTGGATCGACGCCGACCCGCGCCATCGCGCCGCCTACGAGCGGCTGGAGCAGTTGTGGACCGGGCTGGGCACGCACGCGCCGCATCCCGAGATCGCACGCCGCCTGGACGCCGTCGCGGCGCCCCAGCGCGCGCCCCGCCCGCGCGCCCGCCGTCGCTGGCCGGTCGCCGCAGGTCTGGCCGCCACCCTCGCCCTCGCGCTGCTCGGCGCCTGGCAGCTGCTGGTGCCGGCCGCGCCGACCGAGCGTGTCTACGCCACCGGTGTGGGCGAGCGCCGCGAGCTGACGCTCGAGGACGGCACCCGCATCAGCCTGGACACCGACAGCCGGTTGCACGTCGCCTTCGGGCCGCGCGCACGCACGGTGGTCCTCGACCGCGGCCGCGCGTTCTTCCGCGTCGCCCGCGAGCGCCGGCCACTGACGGTGCACACCACGCACGGCGGCCTGCGCGTGGTCGGCACCGAGTTCGAGTTGAATCGCCGCGCCGATACGCTGGACGTCGCCCTGATCCAAGGCGAGGTCGTGCTGCTGCCGCTCGATGGCGGCAGCAACGGCCGGCCTGCCCCGTTGCTGGGCCTGGTCGCCGGCCAGACCGCGCGGCTCAGCCGCGATCTCGACACGCCGCAGATCGGCACCTTGCGCAAGCTCGCCGCGCCGGCCTGGCTGTCGGGCCGGCTGGTGTTCGAGGACGCGACGCTGGCCGAGGTCGTGGCCGAGTTCAACCGCTACAGCCACGAGCGGATCGTCATCGAGGACGCGTCGCTGACAGAGCTGCGCGTGACCGGTGTGTTCCGCAGCGATGCGCCGTTGGCCTTCGTCGGGGCGCTGTGCGAGGCCTATCCGATCGTGGCCGACGCCAGCACGCCCGGCCGCCTGCAACTGCGCCGCGACCCGGCCCAGCGGGCGACCGGCGATGCCGGGCGCCGCGACGTCGGCCGGCGCTGACGGCCGCGTCGCGACATCCGGCATCGGCCAGTGCGGTCAGGCCGGCACGGCGGGGGCCGCCTCGGTCCGGCCGCGATCGGCATGCGCACGCAGCGTGCGCGCCGCCGCGACCAGCGCTGACAGCGCCGCGCGTGTTTCCGGCCAACCGCGCGTCTTGAGCCCGCAATCGGGATTGACCCACAGCTGGGCGACCGGAATCGACTCGGCCGCCCGGCGCAGCAACGCGGTCATCTCCTCGACATCGGGCACGCGCGGAGAATGGATGTCGTAGACGCCCGGGCCGATGCCGTTGGGATAGCGGAACCGCACGAAGGCCTCGAGCAATTCCATGCGCGAGCGTGAGGTCTCGATCGAGATCACGTCGGCGTCCATCGCCGCGACCGCCTCGATGATGTCGTTGAACTCCGAGTAGCACATGTGGGTGTGGATCTGGGTGGTGTCGGCCACGCCCGAGGCGCTGATGCGGAAGCTCTCGACCGCCCAGTCCAGATACGCCGCCCAATCGGCGCGCCGCAGCGGCAGGCCCTCGCGCAGCGCCGGTTCGTCGATCTGGATCACGCCGATGCCGGCCGCCTCCAGGTCGGTCACCTCGTCGCGCAAGGCCAGTGCGATCTGCCGGCAGGTATCGGCACGCGACTGGTCGTCGCGCACGAACGACCATTGCAGCACTGTCACCGGGCCGGTCAGCATGCCCTTCATCGGCCGCGGGGTCAGCGACTGCGCGTAGCGCGACCAGCGCACGGTCATCGGCGCGGGGCGGGCGACATCGCCGTAGATCACCGGCGGCTTCACGCAGCGCGAGCCGTAGCTCTGCACCCAACCGTTCTTGGTGAACGCGAAGCCATCGAGCTGCTCGCCGAAGTACTCGACCATGTCGTTGCGCTCGAACTCGCCGTGCACCAGCACATCCAGCCCGAGGTCTTCCTGCACGCGCACGCACTGCGCGATCTGGTCGGCGATGAACGCATCGTAGTCGGCCTGGCTCAGCTTGCCGGACTTGTGCGCTGCACGCGCCTCCCGGACCTCGAACGTCTGCGGGAACGAGCCGATCGTGGTCGTGGGCCACAGCGGCAGCGGGCGCAGCGCATCCTGCGCGGTCCGACGCGCGGCATAGGGCGTCGCGCGACGCGACGCGGACGCGTCGAGTGCAGCCACCCTCGCGGCGACCTCCGGCCGCTGCACGCGGGGCGAGGCGCGCCGCGCGGCGATCGCATCGCGCGCCTTGGCCAGCGCCGGCTCGGCGGCATCGGGATCGGCCAGCGCCTCGGCCAGCAGGCGCAGTTCATCGAGTTTCTGCCGGGCGAAGGCCAGCCAGCCACGCAGTTCGTCATCCAGCGCGGTCTCGCCCGCCAGGTCCACCGGCACATGCAGCAGCGAGCACGACGGCGCCAGCCAGACCGCATCGTCGCCGCGCGCATCGATCGCGTAGCGCGCCAGCACCAGCGCATCGTCCAACCGCGTGCGCCAGATGTTGCGGCCGTCGACGAGCCCCAACGACAACGTGCGCCCGGCCGGCAGCGCGCCGAGCACCGCATCGAGTTGTTCGCGCCCGCGCACCAGATCGACATGCAGGCCGTCGACCGGCAAGGACGCGGCCAACGGCAGGTTGTCGTCCAGCGCGCCGAAGTAGGTCGCCAGCAGCAGCTTCGGCCGCGCGCCCTGCGCCAGCGTGGCGTAGGCCCGATCAAAGGCCGCGCGCACCGCGGGGTCGAGGTCGAGCACCAGCGCCGGCTCGTCGATCTGCACCCAGGCCGCGCCGGCGGCGTGCAGGCGTGCCAGCAACTCGGCGTACACCGGCAGCAGCGCATCGAGCAGCGCGAAGCGATCGCTGCCGTCGACGGTCTTCGACAGCCACAGCAGCGTGACCGGCCCGAGCAGCACCGGCCGGGTCTCGATCCCCTCGGCCTTGGCTTCCAGGTACTCGCGCACCGGCTTGTCGTCGCGCAGCGCGAAGCGCTGGCCGGCCTGCAGTTCGGGCACCAGGTAGTGGTAATTGGTGTCGAACCACTTGGTCATCTCCAGCGCATGCAGGTCGATGCCGTCCTGCTGATGACCCCGCGCCAGCGCGAAGTAACCGGCCAGCGGATCGGCATCGGCCAGCGCGCGGTAGCGCTCGGGGATCGCGTCGAAGCCGAAGGCGGCGTCGAGCACCTGGTCGTAGAGCGAGAAGTCGTTGCTCGGCGGCGTGGCGACGCCGGCCTCGCGCTGCAGGCGCCAATGGCGCAGGCGCAGGTCGCGCGCCACTGCCTGCAACTGCGCGGCGTCGGCCTCGCCGCGCCAGTGACGTTCGACGGCGCGCTTGAGCTCGCGTTTGCGGCCGATGCGGGGAAAGCCGAGATTGGTGATGCCGGTCATGGTGGATGCGTCCTCAATGCGTGGGATTGAGGAACGAAGGGTCCGCATGGCGTGCACCGCGCCTGCGCGCGCCCGCCTGCCACACGGCCGACCTTCGCCCCCTCGGGCGAACCGGAGCCTGCGTGCGGACGTGCGGGACCGGCCGCGACGTGCGCGGCGCGATGCCCGTGCACCTCCCCGCGGAGGCCCCAGGTCGTACGTGCGCGCCTGTCGGTGCGCACGGCCAAGGCAGGTCTTCGGGCTCATGGACGGGCCACCTGCGAGGTGGTGGGCCTACTGCCCGTCGCTTCCCGGCCCGGACGGGCGCCAGTGCGTTGACGGGGGTCGTTTCCAGTTACCGCTGCGGGGCAGCGCCGGAATTGCCGCCATGCGGCGCACCGGCTTCCCTTTTAATCATCGCTTCATTCGCATGAAGAGATGAACCTTGGCGGCGACACGGTAGCCCCGGCCGCACGGGCGGTCAAGCGGGCGTGGCCGCGGCGGCCGTCTCCCGCGCATCGGCCTGGTCGGCAAGGCGATCGACCAGCGCATCGACCGCGGCCTCGGCGCGCGCGATCGAGGCCGCGAGCCGGGCATCGGCGAACTCGTCGTATTCCACCGCGACCCGGTCGACGTCGGTGATGCCCATGTAGCGCAGCGGCGTCATCACGCCCTGCTCGACCAGGTTGTCGCCGGCGTTGCGACCACCGGGGTCATAGTCGTGATCGCCGCGCGCACCCAGCAGCACGGCGCGGCGGCCCTGACCGGCCAGCATCGGCCAGTACGGCGCACCGGCGCGCGCGCGATCGAAACCGAAGGTGCGGCCCACGCGCACGATGTTGTCGATCCAGGCCTTGACCGGCGCGGGCATACCGAAGTTGTACATCGGCACCCCCATCACCACGAGCGGGCTGCCGAGCAGCTCATCGATCAGCGCATCGCTCTCGGACAGCCGCTCGATCATCCACGGCGTGCGCTGCGCCAGCGGCGTGAACGCAGCATGGATCCAGCGTCCGTCGACATGGGTCGGCGGCGTCAGGGCGAGATCGCGATAGACGATGCGATCACCGGGGCGCCGCTGTTGCCAGCGCGCGACGAAACGGGCGCCGAGCCGGCGGGTATGGGAGCCGTGCGGGACCTCGCCCGAACAACCGGGACGGGCACTGCCGTCGAGATGGAGCAAGCTGAGCATGATTCACCTGGCGAAGCTGGGAGAGAATGCGCACTGCGGCGCTCCGGCATGATTGGCGCCGGCCCAGAGCCCGACAAACGATGTTTTCTCGTCCGATGGATGAATTGCGCTCATGCACGATCGCCCCGCCCGCCTGCCACCGCTGAGCGCACTGCGCGCGTTCGAGGCCGCCGCCCGACGCCAGAGCTTCAAGGCCGCAGCCGAAGAACTGTCGCTCACGCCCACCGCGGTCAGCCACCGCATCCGCCAGCTCGAGGACTGGCTGGGCCTGCGGCTGTTCGCACGCCAAGTACGCCAGGTGCGGCTGACCGAGGCTGGGCAACGCCTGTACCCGAGCGTGCGCGGCGGCTTCGATGGCATCGCCACCGCCGTCGCCGACCTGCAACGGCAGACGCGCCGCCCCGCGGTCACGCTGAGCACGACCCGGGGCTTCGCCGCCCGCTGGCTGTTGCCACGCCTGCCGGCGCTCGCTGCGGCCGCGCCCGAAGTCGATCTGCACCTGCACGCGGCCGACGACCCGGTCCGGCTGGCCGCCGGCGGCACGGAGCTGGCGATCCGCTACGGCCCCGCACCGGCTCCGCAGGTCGAAACCTGGCCGCTGCTGCCTGGACGTTTCATTCCGGTCTGCACCCCCGGCCTGGCGCTGGCCGGCCCGACGGCGCTGGCGACCGTGCCGCGGCTGCGCTACGCCTGGCGACTGCAGGACGCCCACACCCCCGACTGGCCGCGCTGGTGCCGAACGGCCGGCCTGCCGGACACGCACGGCGGCGAACTCGGCTTCTCCGACGAAGCGCATGCCATCCAGGCCGCGATCGCCGGCCAGGGCATCGCACTGGCGAGCGTCGCCCTGGTCGCCGACGCCCTGGAAGACGGCGTGCTGCGGGCCCCGTTCGGCCCCGCGCTCGACGGCCACGACTTCCGCCTGCTGGCCGCGCCCGGTACCACGCACACACCGGCCGTCGCCGCCGTCGGCGCCTGGCTGCGCGCCGAAGCCAACGCGTTCCTGGACCGGCACGCCGCGCGCTTCGCAGCGGTCGCGTAAACCCGGCCGCGCGCGTCAGTCGACCCCAGGATGGCGCACGCGCCACGCGGCCAGCCGGGCGCGGTAGTCGGCCATCGCATCGGCGTGCAGGTCGTAGACGCAGATCGGGCAGCCGCTGTCGCAGCAGTCGCTCGGCAGCGGGGCCTCGGGCGGTTCGGGCCGCGGATCGGGGTCTGGGACAGGTGTCGTACTCATCGCGCGGCCATTGTCGCGCAGCTCGCCGGCCTCAGCGATCGTCGGCGGCCGGCAGCGGCGACAGGCGCAACGCGGCGGTCTGCGCGTCGCAGCCCTCGGGCCGGGCGCCGCGCGCACGTTGGGCGGCGACCTCGTCGCGCGCCGCCGCCAGGTCGGCCAGGAACGCCGGTTCGGCCTGCAGCCGCGCGAAGGTCGCGGCGCCGACCACCTGCCCCTGCACGATGTCGCTGTACCAGTGCACGTTGCAGACCAGTCGGCTCTCGCCGAAGCTGCGTCCGCGTTGCAGCAGCGGATCGGCGCGATCGGGGGCGACGGCGGTCAGCGCCAGCGCCCAGGTCCAGCCGATCGCGGTGTGGCCCGACGGGTACGAGCCGCTATCGCGCAGCTGCGGGACCTCGTCTGGCGTACACACCGGCGCGCCGTTGGCCAGGAACGGCCGGCGACGCTGCCAGTGCAGCTTGGCGGCGCGGCCGTCGATCGCGGCGTCGGCGAGGCTGCGTCGTAGCAACCGCACCAGATGCGGGGTATGGGTCGTGTCGATCGGCACGCCGAGCGCGCAGGCGTAGAGGTCGGCCGCCTGGGGAAAGTCGAGGTCGGCGTCGATCGCCGCCTGCCGCCAGCGCGGGGTCTCGCGCAGGGCCAGCGCACGCGCAGCGATGGCCTCATCGAGGGCCCGCGCGGCCGAATCGGGCGCCGGCGGCGCGGGCAGCAATGCGCGGCTGTCGAAGCCGGGCGCATCGAGGTAGCCGATGCTCGCCCCGGGGCGATGCTCGGGCACGACCACCGGCGCGGCCGCAGTAGACCGCGGGCCGCCGGCACAGCCGGCGACCAACAGCGCCGCCAGCACGCCCACGGCGCGCCGGACGCGCATCTCAGCCGGCCTGCAGCCGCTGGGCGATCGTCTGGCGCAGCGCGGCGAGATCCTTGGCGAACGCGGCGATACCGTCGCGCAGCTTCTCGTCGGCCATCGGATCGGCCTTGAGATCACGCGCGAAGCGTTCGGCGTCGACCGGCGGGTCGATCCGGCCATCGCCCTTGCCCGGCGTCAGCGCGCGCGCCAGCGGGCCGTGCTCGGCATCCAGCGCTTCGAGCAGGTCGGGCGAGATCGTCAGCCGGTCGCAGCCGGCCAGCGCTTCGATCTGCGCGGTCGAGCGGAACGAGGCGCCCATGACCACCGTCGGCGAGCCGCGACGCTTGAACCCAGCATAGACATCGCGCACGAAACGCACGCCCGGATCGTCGTCGATCGTCGCCGGCACCTCGCCGCGCGCGACGTGCCAGTCGAGGATGCGGCCGACGAACGGCGAGATCAGGAACACGCCGGCCTCGGCGCAGGCGATCGCCTGGCTGCGGTTGAAGATCAGCGTGAGGTTGCAGTCGATATCCTCGCGCTGCAGCTGCTGCGCGGCGCGGATACCTTCCCAGGTCGCGGCGATCTTGATCAGCACGCGATCGCGGCCGACACCGGCGTCCTCGTACATGTCGATGAACTGGCGCGCCTTGGCGAGCGTGGCCTCGGTGTCGTGCGACAGGTCGGCATCGACCTCAGTCGACACCCGGCCCGGCACCAGGCCGGCGAGCTTGCGGCCGACGCCGATCGTCAGGCGGTCGACGACCTGGCGGACCACCGCGTCGGCATCGCCGTCGAGCCCGCGCGCGCGCTCGAGCTCATGCTCGATCAGCTCGGCGTAGATCGGCAGGTCCAGCGCCTTGCGCACCAGCGTCGGGTTGGTCGTGCAGTCGACCGGCTTGAGCCGCGCGATCGCGTCGGCATCGCCGGTATCGGCGACGACGACGGACATCGTGCGCAGTTGGTCGAGCTTGGATGCGGCAGCGGACATGAACACCTCGGGTTGGGACGTGGACCGCCGCTCAGGCGGAATCGCCATTGTCGCGTCCCACGGCGCCCAGGGCCACCCTGACCGCCTCGGAATGCTGGCCCAGCGTGGGCGCGGCAAATGGGGCAGGCCCCGGCGTGCGGCCGAAGCGGATCGTCTGGGC
Organism: Luteimonas sp. TWI382; assembly: GCF_039674545.1. Lineage (NCBI taxonomy): Bacteria > Pseudomonadati > Pseudomonadota > Gammaproteobacteria > Lysobacterales > Lysobacteraceae > Luteimonas > Luteimonas sp. TWI382. Next base: position 48,958 of record NZ_JBDJNS010000017.1, on the reverse strand, counting down.
GACGCCGCGGTAGCTGCCCAGGGTCGGATGCGCGATCGTGCTGACGATGCCCTCGGCCAGCACCTGCGGATGTTCGAACATGTCCTCGACCGCACGCGCGGCCGCGCACGGCACGGCATCGCCGAAATGCGCCTCCCAGTCCACCGCATCGCGCGCGGCCAGCGCCGCGTGCAACTGCGGCAGGATGTCGTCCGCATGCTCGGCACGCTTGCGCACAGTGTCGTAGCGCGGATCGGCGGCCAGCGCCTCGAGCCCGGTCAGCGCACACAGCGCCTGCCAGAACCGCGGTGTATTGGCCGAAATGTAGAGCCAGCCCGCACGCGTGGGATGCAGCCCGGTCACCCCGCCCGAGCGCATGTCGCGGCCGATGTCGAGCGCTTCGCCCTCGGCCCAGACCATGCGTGCGGACTGCATCGCCAGCGCGCTGCGCAGCAGCGAGACGCCGACGAACTGGCCTTCGCCACTGCGCTCACGCTCGTACAGCGCCGACGACACCCCGGCCGCCAACAGCGCTGCCGCGTAGTAGTCCACCACCGAGCCGTAGACCAGCTCCGGCGGCCCGCCGCGCTTGCCCTGCAGGGTGCAGATACCGGTCATCGTCTGCAGCACCTGGTCGTAACCGGCCTTGTCCTTCAACGGGCCGGTCTCCCCGTAGCCGGTGACCGCGCAGTAGATCAGCCGCGGGTTCATCGCCGACAGTGTCGGGAAATCGATCGCCAACCGCTCCGGCACGCCGGGCCGGAAGTTGTGCACCAGCACGTCGGCCTCGCGCACCAGCCGGTAGAGCACCGCGCGGTCGTCGTCGGCCTTGAGGTTGAGGGTGACGCCGCGCTTGCTGCGATTGATGCCCAGGAACGCCCGGCTCTCGGCGGCCAGCGTGGAGGGGTAGTTGCGCAGGTTGTCGCCATCCGGCGGCTCGACCTTGATCACGTCCGCGCCCTGGTCGGCCAGCAGCGCGCAGCCGTAGGGGCCGGCGATGTAGGCACTCAGGTCGAGTACGCGAACGCCGCTCAACGGGCCGGGCGCGCCAGCGCGACCATGGGCGAAAGGGGAATCCGTCATCTCGTCCGATATCCATTCAACGCGACAGCGCAGGTCCGGGGCAGTCTGCGCGACGCATGCGCCGCGAGCCATGCGCCCGGCCTATGTTCTCCCGCCACAGAAACTTGTTTGCGCATCGCACGCATCGTTCAGAGCGCGCCGCAATCGCCAGCGTAGGCACCGTCGTGCGACGGCGCCAGCCCGAGCCAAGTGGTGCGCCAGATGCGGTCACGGCGCTCGCCGATGCCGTAGTAGGGCGCGAAATCGATCGGCGCACGCTCGGCCAGATGCAGCCGCAGGCCCACCGCCTCGCCATCGCCCGCAGGCGGCAGTTCCTCGATCCGGATCTGTGCATCGTCATCGGGCAGGCGCACGGTCTCGGCGGTGCGATAGCCGTCGATCAGCCCGGTCGCATAGACCAACGGCCCACGACCGAAGGCGATGTAGTCCTGGCGCAGCACCTGCTGGCGCACCGGCGAGCCGTCGGGCGCGCGCGATTCCTGCACGTTGCGGTAGACGCGGCGATGCACCCGCGGGCGCAGCGGCAGGGTCAGCGCGACACTGTCGCCGCTGGCCCAGGTGCGTTCGATGCGCACGTAGTCGCCGACAACCAGCGGTTCGGGCCACGACTCACCGGCAACGGTGAGGGTCGCACCCTGCGCCCAGGCGGGAATGCGCACGCGCAGCGCGAAATGCGCCGGCTGCGCCAGGCGCAGTTGCAGGCCGATGTCGCCTTCGAACGGATAGCGCGTGTCCTGCACGACGGTCACCTCGCCCGCCCCGGGCAGCGTACACGTCGCCTCGCCCGGCCCGAGCAGATTGACGACGAGGCCCTCGGCATCGGTCGCGTACGCCACTGCCGGCAATTCCTCGATCGCCATCGCGCCGCTGGACTTGCAGCAGCGCCAGTAGTTGGTATGGATGCGGCGGCCGTTGGCGTAGGAGTAGTAGCACCAGCCCTCGCCGTCGGGCGCCTGCGCGCCGAGCAGGTCGTTGTAGGCGGTGCGCTCGATCTCCTCGGCATAGCGCGCCTGCCCGGTGATCGCCAGCAGTTCGCGGTTGAGCTGCAGCCAGGCCAGGATCGAGCAGGTCTCGACGTACGCCTGCGGGTCGAACACGAACGCAGGATTGAACACCTCGCGCGAGCGGTGGCCGATGCCACCGAACGGGCCGCCGCCCAGGCTCAGGTGGTGGTCGCGGATCGCCTGCCACTGCGCATCGAGCGCCTGGCGATGGCGCGGATCGCCGCTCGCACGCGCCAGCTTCGCCAGCCCGACCAGGTTCCAGCACAGCTGGTAGGCCTTGCCGGTGGCGATCTCCGATGGATCGGCGCCGGCCAGCGCGCGCTCGAGCAATGCCAGCCGCGGGTTGGCATCGGCCTGGGCGAGGATGCGCCGGGCCAATTCGAGGAACCGCGCGTCGCCGGTCGCGGCGTGCAGGTCCATGACCGGATCGAGCAGCACCGTCGCCGACATGCCGTGGTGGTTGCCGACCGTGGTGATGTCCAGCCCTTCGATGCAGAACGTGCGCCAGCACAGCAGGCCGATCCGGCGCGCGGTCTCCAGCGCACCCGCCTGCGGGAACCGCCGGTGTACCTCGAGCAAGCCCAGCAGCAAGTAGGCGTGGGTCCACACGTCCCAGGTGCGCAGTGCCGGCTCGCCGTTCCAGCTCTCGGGCTTGGGCGGCTGCGGCACCATGAAGCGCCGGTGCGGCGCGTAGGTGCCGAGGTACCCATCGTCTTCCTGCACCTGGGCCAGGTACGTGGCGACGGCGCGCACGCTCGCCTCGAGCGCGGCGTCGCCGCTGCGCGCGGCGGCCTTGGCCGCGGCCGCCAGCCACTTGCCGGCGTGCTCGCCGTACCAGTCGCCCTCTTCGTTGCCGGCGCGATGCGCCGGATCGAAGATCGCGATCGCCGGGCTGTCGGGCCCGGTGACGAAATGCGACAGCCGACCGCGGCGATTGGCGTCCAGCGCCGCGCCCAGCAGCCCGCGCAACCGCACCTGGGCGGGCGCTGGCGGACGCTGCGCGTCGCCAGCGGCGATGTCCAGCGCCTCAGCCATGGGGGCGCTCCGCATCGACCACGCAACGGAAGCCCACCGTGCCCGAGCGGTCCTTGCCCGGCGCCATCAGCAGGTACTTGCCGTGCTGGTCGAGCCGGTAGGCCTGCGGGAAGTACCAGTGCGAGGTCTGCGGCTGGTAGCTGCTGCCGCCGCGCAGGATCGCCGCACGCGTGTGGGTGTCGATGTACTCATCGGTCCATTGCCAGACGTGGCCGATCAGGTCCTCGACCCCGAACGGCGAGGCGCCCTGCGGATGCGCACCGACGTCGGCCGGCGGCAGCAGGCGGCGACCGCGGTTGACCCGCGGCACGCAGGTGTCGTGCCAGGTGTCGCCCCAGGGATAGCGACGGCCGTCGTGGCCCTGGGCGGCGTACTGCCATTCCCATTCGCGCGGCAGGCGCTTGCCGGCCCACTGCGCGTACGCGCGTGCGTCCTCCAGCGACACCCAGGTCACCGGCTTGTGCGCCCATCCCGGGCGCGGTGCGCCGTCGACCCAGTGCCGCAGGAAATTATGCGCATCGCGCGGCGCGTAACCGCTGTCGGCCAGGAACCGCGCGAACTGCGCGTTGGTCACCGGATGGCGGTCGATGTGGAACGTGGCCAGCGTCATGCGGCGGCGATGGTGCCGGCGCGGGCACGCTTCCCACGGGTACTGCACGTCCAGGCCTGACCAGTCGAAGCCCTCGATCTCGACGCCGCCGACACGGAACAGGAACTCGCCACCTGGGATCGTCACCATGCCCTCGGGCGCGGCGGCCCGCGGCGCGGTCGGCGCCACGTCGACGATCGCCTGCGGCAACGCCTGCCAGGTGGCCGAGTGCGCGCCGATCGGCGTGCGCGCCTGCGCGGCGAGCGTGGCCAGAATCGCGTCGAGGCCGTCGCTGTCGGCGCCCGGTGCCAGCGCCAGCAGCGCGCCGAAACCACGCCCTTCGAGCGGCAGCTCGATCACTGCCTCACCGTCGATGAGGCGCGGGGCGATCGGCTGTCCGCGCCACAGGTCGTAGTAGCGGGTGCCGTCGATGTGCGGCAGCGCGAGCTGCTCGCCGTCGATCGGGTACTCGTGGCGGTTGATCAGCGTCCACAGCGTGCGGTGCGCGCCGGGGAAGCGGCTGGCGAACACGCCGCGTTGCAGGCAGGGCTGGTACGGCGCCCAGTCCAGGCTCACCACCAGCTCGGGGAACGCACGGTAGATCGTCGCGATGCGCCGCAGCACTTCGGCATTGCGCGGGGTGAACTGGTTCCAGATGCCCCAGATGTTCTCCCAGGCGTTGTAGCCGATGCCGTTGAAGAAGCAGTACTGCAGGTCGTGCGTGCGGTCGCGGCCCCAGCGGTTCTCGTAGTTGACCATGTGCCGCGGCTCGAGCCACTTCCATTTCGACACCGGCGGCACCGGACCGTCGGGGGCCTTCTTGCCCCAACTCTGGACGTTCCAGATCAGCTGTTCTTCGGAGCTGATCGTCGATTCGGGCTGCAACACGACCGGTCGGCCGTGGCGCTCGCAGGCGTCGAGGAACGCGCGCGGCACGCCATTGAAGGTGTCGCCGTTGATGCCATCGGCGCCGACCGCCGCGACGATCTCAGCAAGGCCCTCCCAGTGGCTGGTGCCCGGGTCGCGGGTGCCGTGGTCCCAGGGCTTGGCGGGCAGGAACACCCGCACCCCGCGCGCCTGGAACGCCTGCACCGCGCGCCGCAGGCCGTCGAGCCCGCCGGGCAGGTCGTGCGCCAGGTCGAACTGGTTGCGGTCGTCGATGCCGATGTTGGGATACACGTACCAGATCAGCACCGAATCGATGCCGCCAAAGCGCGCGATCAGATCGTCGAGATAGCGGTCGACCGTGTACTCGGCGCGCTCGGCATCGTAGAAGTAACGGTCCTCGACCATCATCTGCGCGTGCACGAAATTGCGCTGCGCCCACAGCAGTTCGGGCCGGCGGTAGTTGGCGTCGTCGTAGCCGATCCGCACCAGATGCTCGCGGCGCCAGTCGCGCAGTTCGGCCAGCCAGTCGGCGGCGCTTTCGTTGGCGTCGATCATCCAGCCGCCGATGTCGGCGAACGGCCAGCCGGGCGCCTTGCCCGGTGTGGGCAGGTAGCGGCCGGTGGTGACGTGGGAGAACTTGTACTCGCTGCGCAGCGGCGCGGGGCCGTGGTCGGCCTGCTCGGCGTCGTCGAGCGTCTCGTAGGGGGAGGCGGTCATCGGGGGCATCTCGTCATGAAAGGGGGATCAGGGCGCCAGGCCGCAGCGTGCGGCCAGGGCGGCGCGGCCGTGTGCATCGCCGTTGCCGGCCAGCAGTGCCTGGACCTGCGCACGGGCCGGCACGCTCGCCTGCGCGCCGAGCGCGCTGCAGGCCAGCGCCGAGGCGGCGGCCGCGTCGCGCAGCGCGGCCGGCAAGGTGTCGCCACGGGCGAGCGCGGCGACCAGCGCGCCGCAGAAGGTGTCGCCGGCGCCGGTGGTGTCCACCGCCTCGACCGGAAACGCCGGCTGCAGATGCAACGCGTCGCCTTCGCGCGCCAGGCAACCGGCCGCGCCCAGGGTCACCACCGCGCACGGCACCGGCAGGCGCGCGAGCGCGGCGGCGAGGTCGCCGTCCTCGCCGACAAGCGTCGCCAGTTCGCCCTCGTTGACCACCAGCACGTCGACCAGGCGAAGCAAGGCCTCGGGCAGCGCTTGCGCCGGCGCGGCGTTGAGCACCACGCGCACACCGGCCGCCTGGGCGCGCGCCGCGTACGCGGCCACGCTGTCGAGCGGCGTCTCGAGCTGCAGCAGCAGATGGCCCACACCGTCGAGCGCGGGCAGGTCGCCGGGCGCGAGCGCGGCGTTCGCGCCCGGCGCGACGGTGATCGCGTTCTCGGCGCCATCGGCCAGGCAGATGAACGCCACGCCGGTCGGCAGCGCGACCTGGCGGCGGATGTCCAGCGACACGCCGGCCGCGCGCAGCGAATCCTCCAGCGGGCGGGCATGCGCATCGTCGCCCAGCGCCAGCAGCATCCGGGTCGGCGCGCCGCCCGCGCGCGCGGCCGCGACCGCCTGGTTGGCGCCCTTGCCGCCCGGGAAGGTGCCAAAATCGCGGCCGAGCACGGTCTCGCCGGGCGCCGGAATGTGCGCAGCGCGCACGACGAAATCGAGGTTGGCCGAACCGGCGACGAGGACCGCAGCGGCGGCCGGCGACTCACTCATATCAAAGCCCTTGCTGGACGAGGTTGTAGAACGGGATCGCCAGTCGCGGCAGGTCGCCTGGGACCTCGCGCGGCAGATGCTGGGCGAGCAGGATCGCGATCGCGTGCTGCGCCGGGTCGATGACGAAGTGCGTCGAGGCCGCGCCCGACCAGCCGACCTGGCCCGGCGCACCGAGACGCCCACGCGCGGCCGGGTCGAGTTGCACCGCCAGGCCCAGGCCGAAGCCTTCGGCCGGGCTGAACTGCGTATGCGGCTGCGCCAGGTGGCCGAGCTGGTTGCGCAGCATCGCCGCGACCGTCGCTTCGCGCAGATAGCGACGGCCGTCGAGCGCGCCACCGCCCAGCAGCATGCGGCACAGCCGCAGGTAATCGGCCGCGGTCGAGTACAGCCCGCCGGCGCCACTGGTGTAGGGATTGAGCGGCGCGCCGGGACTCGTCGCGCTGGGGCCGTCGGCCAGGCGCAGGCGGCCGTCGTCGCCCATCGTGGTGATGTCGACCACGCGCGCGCGCGCATCGGCCGGCACCGCGAACCCGGTGTCGGGCATGCCCAGCGGCTCGAAGATGCGCGTCCGCAGGAACGTATCCAGCGATTGCCCCGACACCACCTCGACCAGCCGCGCCAGCACCTCGGTCGCCGCGCCGTCGTAGGCGAACGTCGTGCCCGGATCGTGCTGCAGCGGCAACGCCGCCAGCCGCTGCACGTAACCGGCGAGATCGGGCGCGCCGTGCAGATCGGCCGCCTCGCGCAGCTGCAGCGCCGGACCATCGCCGATCGCGATCCCGCTGGTGTGGGTCAGCAGATGGCGGATGGTCAGCGCGCGCGCTGGCGCACGTCGCGTGCCGTCGGCCGCGAGCACGCGCAGGCCGGCGAACTCGGGCAGGTGCCGGGCGATGTCGTCGTCCAGGCCGATCCGGCCCTCGTCGCAGAGCATCAGCACCGCGACCGACACCACCGGCTTGGTCATCGAGTAGATGCGGAAGATCGCATCGGCGCGCATCGGCCTGCGCTGCGCCAGATCCAGATGGCCGGCAACGTGGGTATGCGGCGGCCGGCCGTCCTGCCACACCGTCGCCACCACGCCGACGTAGCCGGCATCGGCCACGGCGGCGTCGAGAAAGCGATCCAGCGGCTGCCAGCGCACCCCCTGGGGCGCGGCGTCCTCAATGGCCCAGGCCGGCGCGATCGCCGCCAGCAGCGCCAGTGCGGCCACCCAGGCGACGCCGCGTCGCGCGCCGGCGACTGGCCGCCGCCTGGTGTCCTGCTGCACCCGCACGTCCCGCATGACTTGCACCCGCTCGCGTTCGATCAGAACGCAATCGTATGGGTGAGCGACACCATGCGCCCGCGACCGGCCCAGTAGTTCTGCCAACCCGGGACCTGCGACCAGCTGAGGATGTACTGCTTGTCGAACAGGTTCTCGATGCCGAGCGTGAGCTTGCCGTAGCGGCCGGTGTCGTAGTTCACGCCCAGATCGACCAGCGTATAGCCCTTGGTGTTCTCTTCGTAGCTGAAGGCCTTGCCGTCGTACTCGCGCACGTCGCTGCCCGACAGATGGCGATCGAAGAGCTTGGTCGCGCCCAGCGTCAGGTCGGCATCGGGGGCGAAGTTCCAGGTCACCGAGACCGCGAGCTTGTCGGGGTTGGCATCGAGCACGCCCATCGGCTTGTTGAGGCCGCCGGCGCCGTAGCTGCCGTTGGGCGCCTCGGCCCAGAACGCGGTCTTGCCGCGAATCCGCGAATAGATGCCCGAGATCTTCCACTGCGGGTTGAAGCGGTACTCGCCGTTGGCCTCGAAGCCGCGGATGCGCACCGGTGCGCGCGCCATCACGAAGTCGTTGCTGACCGGATCGACCGACAGCGTCGAGCCGAACGGCGACTTGGAGTCGTAGTAGGACGCGCCGAACGCCGCCGAGTCGCCGCGCCAGTTGAAGCCGACTTCCTTGTTGGTGACGATGATCGGGTCCAGATCGGCGATGCGATCGACCGACTGGCCCGGCACATTGATGTTGCGCAGCGGGATGCCGATGTTGGCCAGGCCGAAGCCCTCGCCGTAGGACGCGAACATGGACCAGGCATCGGTGATGCGCCAGATCGCGCCGAGGTTCTTCATCGTCTCGGTGTATTCCAGCCCGCCACCCTTCACGAACACGCTGTTGCGATAGGCGGTGGTGGTGTAGCTGTCGACATGCAGCTCACCGTCCTCGCGGCGCAGGCCGCCGCTGAGCGTCACCGGGCCCACGTCCCAGGTCAGCTGCGCGTACGGCGCGACGCTGCTGTACTCCATCGGCGGCACCCACACGCGGTTGGTCAGCGCCAGCCGCTGCGCGGCCTCGTCCTTGACCACGTCGATGCCGGTGCGCAGTTGCAGGCCCGGCACGCCGAACAGGTCGCCGCGGGTCCAGCCGGTACGCAGGCCGCGCTTCTTGGACACGATCTCCGACTGGTCGTAGATACGCTTGCTCTCGTCGAAGCTGGCATCGACCTTCACCAACTGGCGGTCGTCCCCGTCCTCGGGCAGGTAGCGCATGGCCTGGTCGGCCCAGTAGACGTCGGCGGTGAACGTGCCGCCGAACAGATCGCCGTGGCTGTAGTTGAGCGCCGCCTGCTGGAAGTCGTTGAACTCGGTCAGCGAGCCCGCGATCTGGCCGCGCTCGGAGGTATTGGTGCTCGGGATCGGGCAGTCGACCGGGTCGTAGCGGCAGCCTTCGACCTGCTTGTAGTTGCCTTTGCCCTCGATGCGGAAGTCGCTCAGGCTCAGTTGCAGGCGCTGCACGCCGCCCTCGCCGAAGTTGGCGCCCAGCTTGGCGTAGAGGTTGCGCGACTCCGAATCGGCCAGCGAACCACTGGTGTTCATGCCGATGCGGCGGCCATTGCCGTCGTAGGAGATGCCACGGTCGATGTAAGAGGCGCTGAGCAACGCATCGAAGTCGTCGCTCTTGTAGGCGTGGTTGACGCCCAGCTTCCAGCCCGCGCTGTCGCTGCCCGACTGGGTCGAGTAGCGCGAGATCACCGTGGTCTCGTGGCCTTCAGCCGTCGGCACCTTGGAGATGTAGTTGATGATGCCGCCGGCCGCGCCGATGCCCTCGGACGCGGACGGGCCGTTGATGACCTCGATGCGCCCGACCAGGCCCATGTCGGTGAACGTGCCGTTGCGGTTGCCCTCGCGCAGCGGCGAGCCCTGCGGGATGCCGTCGAACAGGCGCAGCGCAATGCGGCCGCGCAGCGTCTCGCCCGAGTTGCTCATCGCCTGCGAGGACTCGGCGTAGCCGGGCACCGTGCGCGCCAGCACCGCGGTCGCGTCCTCGGTCAGCGCCAGCGTGTGGGCGACCTGCTCCTGCGACACCAGGCTGATCGCGCCGGGGATCTTGTCGATCGAGGTGGCCACGCGCGTGCCGGTCACGACCATGCGGTCCAGGTTCACGGCATCGCGGTCGCGGGTGCGCTCGTCGGCGTCGTCGGCCTGCTGCGCCCAGGCGGCGGCAGGCAGCAGCAGGATGCAGGCGATCGCGGCGGAAAGCGGCTTGATCATGTCGAAGTCTCTGAAGGAGTGCGTGGCGGCCGGGCATGCCGGCGGCGGCCTGGAGGCTGTGGAACCGGCGGCGCGATGCGTCCTCCGGTGGCCACAGAGACTAGGCGCCGGCGCAACGCCGATGAATCGCCTGCACGTATGTTCAAAGCGAAGTTTTTATTGCTTACGAGGCAAGCAAATATGTGTTGCGCCGCAACATTTCCTTCACTCCGAGACCGTGCCCTCATCGCGCGTCGGCGCCTGGGACACGGTGCGGCACTGTTCGCGCAGCGCGCCGACCAGCCGGCTGCGCACGCTGGCGGTCGACCACACGATGCCGATGCGCCGGGGCTCGGTCGGTTCGGGCAACGGCAGCCGCGCCAGCCGCAGCCCGGCCGGCCACGGCTGCTGCCAGTCGGGCACCAGCGACACGCCCAGGCCGCGGTCGACCATGACCGCGATCGCGTTGAGCGCGTTGAGCTCGAAGCGCTCGCGCGGCACGATGCCGACCCGACGCAGGTAGTCGTCGGCCTGGCGCCCGCCCCATTGATGGCGGTCGTAGCGGATCAGCGGCTCCTCGGCCAGCAGCGCATGCGGATCGCGATGGGCCTGGTGCTGCGGCGCGAGCACGATCAGCGGTTCTTCGCGCAGCACCTCCCAGTCGCAGGTCTTGGGCAGCGCGAACGGCGCCTGCAGCACGATTGCCGCGTCCAGGTCGCCGCGCTCGACCTCGGCGTAGAGCTCGGCCGAATAGCCTGGCTTGATGAAGACGTTGATCTGCGGCAGCACATTGACCATGCGCGCCAGCACATCGGGCAGCATGCCGGCCAGCGCGGTCGGGCAGGCGCCCAGGCGCAGCTCGCCCGACAGCGCCCGGTCGTTGGCGACGCTGCGCAGGTCGGCCACGTCGCGCAGCAGGTCGCGGGCACGCTGCAGGATCCGCGCGCCCGGCTCGGTCACGCAGACCGTGCGCCCGGCGCGGGCGATCAACGGCGCGCCCAGCTCGCGCTCGAGCGTGCGGATCTGCTGGGCGACGGCGGCCGGGGTGATGTTGAGGTAGCGCGCGGCGGCGGCCATCGAACCGCGGTCGACCACGTGCACGAAGGTACTGAGGAACTGGGTGTCCAAGGGCGCGGTCCTGGGGGGCGTCGACGGCGACGCGCCAGCCTACCTGTACCGCCGCCGCGGGCGCCCCCGCCCAAGGGCCTGGACGCGCGCGGACGCCCGCCGGTTCAGGCGTCGGCCTTGCGGGTATGGATGGTCAGCCCCTCGAGCGAGCGCGTCGGCGGGGCGAAGAACAGGCTGGCCACGTAGCCGATCACGATGCACAGCATGATCGAGATGCCGAGATAGAAATACGGGTGCACCAGGTCGAACGACCAGGCCAGCAAGGTCAGCGCGATGCTGCCGCCAATGCCGATCGCGACCCCCGGCGAGTTCGCGCGCCGCGTGAACATGCCCAGCGTGTAGGCGCCGGCGAAGCCGCCACCGAGCAGGCCGGCCAGCTCGATCGACACGTCGAACAGCGAATGGATGTCGTAGCGCGAGAGCACCAGCGCCAGGCCCATGCCGGTCAACCCGACCACCACCGTCATCCATTCGGCGAAACGCACGCTGCCCTTCTCGGTCGGCGCCTTGGCCAGCCGCGAATAGAAATCCACCGACAGCAACGTGGCGACGCTGTTGATGATGCTCGACAGCGTCGACATCGCCGCGGCGAAGATGCCGGCGATGATCAGGCCGGTCACCCCCACCGGCAGCTCGGCGGCGATGAACAGCGGGAAGGTCGCATCGATCGGCAGCAGCGGGTCGAGCCGCTCGGGGTTCTGGCGGTAGTACATCCACAGCGCGGTGCCGATGCTGTAGAACACGAAACCGCCGGGAATCATGATCGCGGCGAACACCCAGATCGAGCGGCCCGCCTCCTTGTCCGAACTGGTCGCCAGCGTGCGCTGCATCAGCACCTGGTCCTTGGGGAAGGTCAGCACCACGTCGAACACGACCAGGAAGATGAAGCCCCAGACCGTGGCCTTGGTCAGGTCGAAGCTGAAATCCAGCAGCTTGGTCTTGTGTTCGATCGCGACCGCCTCGCGCACCGCGTCCAGGTCGCTGCCCAGCGACACGAGGATGAAGATGATCGCGAAGACCGCGCCCCCCATCTTCACGAACACCTGCACGAAATCCGTCCACACCACCGCGCGCATGCCGCCCATCGCGGTGTAGATGATCGTGAACACCCCCATGATCATGATGCTCCACACCACCGGGATGCCGGTGATCGTCGCGATCGCCAGCGCCGGCAGGAACAGGATCACGCTCAAGCGGCTGCCGACCTGCATCGCGATCGCCAGCGCGCTGGCCAGCATCCGGATCGCGGGGTGGAAGCGCGTCTCCAGGTACGAGAACACCGACATCAGGTCCAGCCGGCGCAGCAACGGCACGATCCATACCGCGACGAACATCAGGCCCAGGACCGCGATGAGGTTGTTGGTCAGGTACTGCCAGTTGGTCTCGTAGGCCTTGGCCGGGATCGCGATGAAGCTGATCGAACTGGTATTGGTCGCGTACAGGCTCACGCCGGCCACCCAGAACGGGATGCTGCGCCCGCCCATGAAGAAGTCCGACTCCGACGCGGTCTGGTCCTTGAGGTAGAAGTAGCCGCCGATGCCGAGCATCGCGACCAGATAGACCACGATCACCACCCAGTCCAGCCAGTGCAGCAGGTGCTTGCCCGAGCGCAACTGCGCCGCGTGCAGGCCCCCGTCCGCCGACGCCCAGACCAGGCCACTGCGCCAGCCCGCGGCCAGGCGCGCCTCGCCGTCGAGCGTGGTCGGCAACACCGCCCAGGATCCGGTGATGGTGTGGAAGGTCTGCAGCGCCGGCTGCGCGCCCGGCGCCGGCCGCAGCAGGTACAGCACATGCGCCTGGCCGATCGGCTGGGCCGAGCCGTCCACCACCGCGCCGGGCAGCGCGCCGCGGTCCTGCCAGCCCTCGGCGGGCGTCCATTGCCGGATATGGCCGTCGACCGCGGTCAGGTACAGCGCGAACTTCTGCGCCACCAGCGACGACGGCGCGCTGCCATGCAGCCACGGCGCCTGTGCGATCCAGCCGGCACCGGGCGTGGTGCGCGACAGCGCGAAGAACCGCGCCTGGCCGTCGGCGTCCAGGCCGGCGGCGTACAGCACCCCGGCCAGCACCGCCAGGCGGGCATGGGCGAGCGGCTCGGGCAACGGCGGCAACGGCTGCACGACCAATGCGCCCGACACCTGCGCCAGCGTCGCGGCCTCCCGGGCCATGCCGCCATCGCCCAGCAACAGGTGCGCCGCGGCGCCGTCGGGCGTCGACGCCTGCAGCCGCGCCACCGACACCCCGGCCGGCAATGCCATCGCCTGCCAGCGACCGTCCGCGCCCTCGCCGTCATAACGCCACGCGCGGTGGCCCGCGATCGCCAGCGGTCGCTCGCCGAGCGTCAACAACGCCTGCGCGCGCGCGCCTTCGGGCAGCGCCGTCAGCGACGTCGCATCGACCGAGGCCAGGCTCTCGGCCTGCACCGGCAGCACGGCGAACGCGGCCAGCAGCGCCAGCAGCACGGCCAGCAGCCCCGGACGCCGCCCCATGCGGTCAGCGCGCCGCATCGCGTTCCACCTGCGCCAGCACGCGCTCGGCGCGCTTGAGATACGGCGCATCGATCATGCGGCCCTCGACCACGCACACGCCCAAGCCCTGCGCGCGCGCGGCCTGCGCCGCCTCGACGATCCGGCGCGCGTCGGCCTGCGCCCGCGCGTCGACCGAGAACACCGCGTGCGCCAACGGCACCTGTCGCGGGTGGATGCAGCTCTTGCCGATGAATCCCAACTGCTGCGCCATCGTTGCCTCGTGCTCGAACCCGACATCGTCGCGGAAATCGGCATAAGCGCCATCGCAGGCGAATACCCCCGCCTCACCCGCGGCCAGCGCCACCTGCAGCATCACCGCCTGCACGTGCGCGGCCACATCGCGCCGGATGCCCGCCGGCTCGAACAGATCGCCCAACCCCAGTTGCAACCCAGCCACACGCGGATGCGCGCCGGCGATCTCGGCGGCATTGCGCAGCGCGCGCGGCGTCTCGATGTTCACCAGCAGCGCCGGCGCGCGCCGCGCCGGATCGGCCGGCAACGCCGCTTCCTGCGCCTCGATGCGCGCGACCGCAGCGCACAGCGCCTGGGCCGAGTCCACCTTGGGCAGGTTGATCAGGTCCGGCGCGACCGGCAGCACTGCGGCGAGATCGGCCTCGAAATCGGCGGTGTCGGGCGCGTTGACGCGCACGATCGCCAGCGGCGTCGAGCTCGGACGCACGCGATCGCGCGAGGCATGTTGGCGCAGAAATGCGGCGACCGCGGCGCGGGCCTCGGCCTTGCGCGTCGGCGCCACGGCGTCCTCCAGGTCGAACGACACCGCATCGGCGGGGCCGGACCAGGCCTTCTGGAACAGGTCCGGACGCATGCCCGGCACGAACAGTTTGCTGCGCATCGGCCCTCCCGCAGATTGCCGCCCGAAGTGTGCGCGATGCAGACATGCGGAAAAGTCGCTCACACGATCTTCAGACGATAGTTTTCGTGACGTGTGCGCACACAACCGCGCTGTGGCCTCTCGCCCGCCACGCGCTGCTGCCGCGCTTGCCAGTCCAGCGGCGTCGACCCAAGATGGCGACGCCGCGGCCACGCGCCGCGGCCCCGTTGCTCGTTGTCCCGGACCGCCGCGATCGCACCTTCCGTCCCGCCGACCGCCATGTCCCCAACCCCAGCCGACAGTGCTCGCCCGCTGTGCGTCGCCCTGCTCGAGGACGACGACGTCCTGCGCGAGCGCATCCTGGTCCCCGGCCTGCGCCGGCACGGACTCGATGTGCGGCCGCTGCGCACGGCGGCCGCACTCACCGCACTGCTTGCCCAGGCGCCGGTCGACCTGGTGATCCTCGACATCGGCCTGCCCGACAGCGACGGCTTCACCGTCACCCAGGCGCTGCAGGCCGGGCACCCGCATCTGGGCGTGGTGATCCTGAGCGGACGCGGCGAACCGCCCGACCGGCTACGCGGTCTGAGCGGCGGCGCCGATGCCTACCTGGTCAAGCCGGTCGAGATCGACATCCTCGCCGCCACGGTCTTCAGCCTTGCGCGGCGCCTGGCGCGCGCCCCGCAGAGGGCCGAGGACGGCTGGCAGCTGCAACCCGACGGCTGGTGCCTGTTCGCACCCAATGGCCAGTCGACGGCATTGACCGGTTCCGAGCGCCATGTGCTGCGCGCGCTGTGGGCACAACCCGGGCGGCTGGTGACCCGCGAGGCCATCCTGGGCGCTGTGCCCGGCCGCGCGCGCGACGAGAGCGGCAGCGACCCGCATCGGCTCGACGTGCTCCTGCACCGGCTGCGGCGCAAGGTGCTCACGCGCACCGGCCTGCCGCTGCCACTGGACGCGGTGCGCGGCGAAGGCTACGTGCTGCGCCCGGCCGGCTGAGCGCTCAGTCCACCTGCGGCAGATCCAGCGTGAACCGCGTGCCGCTGCCCGGCGCACTGTCCACGTGCAGCGTGCCACCCGCCTCGCAGGCCATTTCCCACGCCACCGCCAGCCCCAGCCCCGTGCCTTCGCCCGCCGGCTTGGTGGTGAAGAACGGCTCGAATGCCTGGCGCATCACCTCCGGCGTCATGCCGTGGCCGGTATCGGCGACGACGATGCGTGCGCGGCCATCGCCGATGGCGCGCAACGCGATCTCGAAGCGGCCACCGCCGGGCATCGCGTCGCGCGCATTGGCCGCGAAGTTGAGCATCACCAGGTCCAGCTGGCTGCGATCGAGAAACACCGGCACCGGCGCCGGCGGCAGCTCGAGCACCACCTCGACTCGGCCATCGAACAGCTGCCGCAGCATCGGTGCCAGCTCGGCCAGCGCGCGTGCCGCGTCGAAACGCGCCGGCACGGCCAGCTCGCGGCGGCTGAAGCTGAGCAGCTTGCGGCTCAGCGCGATGCCACGCTGGGCGGCCAGTTCGATGCCCTCCAGCGCCGCGCCCAGGCGACGCGCATCGGGCTCGGGGTCGAAATCGAACTCGTCCAGCCGGTGCCGCTCGGCGGTGTAGCCGACGATCGCGCCGAGCACATTGTTGAAATCATGCGAGACGCCGCTGGCCAGGTGGCCCACCGACTCGATTTTCTGCAGATGCAGCATGCGCTCGCGCATGTGCTCGCGCTCGACCATCTGCTCGCGCAGTTGCTGCGCACTGCGCTGCGCACGCCGCAGCGTTTCGCGCAGTGCGGCCACGGTCCGGTCGAGCACCAGCGCGATCATCAGATAGCTGAAAGCCAATGACGGCAGGTTCTGGAACGCATGGCCGCTGCGCCCGGCGTCCAGCCCCCACGGGCTGGCCATGCCCAGTGCGAACACCAGCGGGATGCAGGCGTAGACGATCCACAGCGCGCGCCGGCCGATCACCAGCGCCGCGATCGTCAGCATGATCATCGGATAGGGATCGAAGGCCTGCAGCTGGTAGCCGAAGGCGAGATTGGCCGCGACCGCGCAGGCCATCAGGATCGCCAGGAAGGCACCGACTCCCTCGCGGAGCAGGCCGCGCCGGATCATCCACACCGCGACGCAGGCCGCGCCGGCGATCGCGGCATCGGTGCCCAGATCGACCACCAAGCGCGTACCGGTCATCGTCACATGCCCGCTGAGCAGGTGATAGGCCTTGTTGAGCGGAATTTCGACGCCGAGGAACAGCAGCAGCACCTGCAGCGCCGGCGCATTGCGGCGGTCGACCGGATCGTCGATCGGGACGCGACGCAGCCAGGCGACCGCGCGACGGCCGAAAGCGGCGAGTGGCGAGGCATGCGACATCGGGACGGCGGCTCCGGGGGAGCGGCGGTCCCCTGACCAGAATGAGAGTGGAGTGTAAGTCGACGGTGAGAAGCGGTGCATTGAGTCCGGCCATCGCAGCGGCTTAGATCGCAGTTCCAGCGCCTGTCATGGCGTTGTCATCCCGCCGCTACCGGAAAGCCAGACGATGTCCCAGCGCACCCGCCTCCCGCTTCCCCACCCTGCCGCCCGCCCTGGCGCGACACGTCCCTGCCTGCTGACGGCCGCCCTGCTGCTGGCCTTGTCGGGGCATGCGATGGCCGCGCCGCAAGCCGCCCCGGCCCTCGAAAAGGACGCGGCCGATACCGGCGCTGCCAGCGCCTCGGAGGCCCGAAGCGACAGCACCGAGACGACAGCATCCAGCGCTGAGGAGACCGCCGACGAAGCGCGCGTGGCACCGGCGTACTCGCTCGACGCCGCGGCCTACTACGTCGCTGTCAACGGCGCACTGGACGGCAGCGACGATGCCAGCGCCGAAGGCGCACGCGCAGTCGCGATGGGGCCGCGCGCCGCCGCGGGCGGCGGCGACTCGGTCGCCATCGGTCACCGCGCACGCTCCACCACAGCTGCGTCCATTGCGATGGGCGACGGGGCATTCGCCGACGCCACGGGCGCGATCGCCATCGGCGGCAGCTTCTTCGGCAGCCAGTTCAGCGATTCCGACGGCGCGCAGAGCACCGGCTTCGGCGCGATTGCGCTGGGCGCGGCAAGCAAGGCCAGCGGCGGCACCGCCACCGCGATCGGCTGGTCCTCGCAGGCGACTGCCAACGATGCCGTCGCCGTCGGCGCCACCGCCAACGCCGGGGCCGCCGGCGCCGTGGCCATGGGCCGCGCGGCGACGGCGACCCAGATCGAAGCCATCGCCATCGGCTACGGCGCGCAGGCCAACGGCTTCGGTGCGGCTAGCCTGGGGGCCTACGCGAACGCGGGCGGCTACGCTGCGCTCGCACTCGGCAGCGACGCGCGTGCACCCGGCAATGGCGGCATCGCAGTCGGCGACGGTGCGCTGGCCGCCGGCCAACAGAGCGTGGCGATCGGCGCCAGCAATGCCGGGGTGCCGACCCAGGCCGGCGGCCTGGGCAGCGTCACCGTCGGCGCCGCTTCCTGGGCACTGTCCGACTACGCAACGGCGATCGGCTTCGACAGCCATGCCGACGCGACCCGCAGCCTGGCGGCCGGCGCCAACGCCCTGGCCATCGCCGAGGATGCCAGCGCGCTGGGCGCGGGCAGCTACGCCGGCGCCGACTACGCGACTGCGGTCGGTGCCTCGTCGGCGGCCTGGGGCCTCGGCGCGACTGCACTCGGCAGCGGCGCCTTCGCGCTGGAGGCCGACAGCCTGGCGCTGGGCTACAACGCCACCGCCACCGCGATCGGCAGCGTCGCGCTCGGTGCCGCTTCGGTCGCCGACCGCGACCATGTCGTGTCGATCGGCAGCGTCGGCAACGAACGCCAACTGGTGAACGTGGCCGCAGGCGTGCTCGCGACCGACGCCGTCAACAAGGGCCAGCTCGACACCGCCATCGCCACGGTCGGCAGCGACGTCGGCGCGCTCGATGCGGCCAGCGTGAAGTACGACGACCTCGCCGCGAAGGATGCGGTGACGTTCGCCGGCGCAGACGGGACGAGGTTGCGCAATGTCGCCGACGGTGCGCTCATCGCCGGCGGCCTGGACGCGGTCAACGGCGGCCAGGTGTTCGGTGTCGGTGCCTCGCTGGCGCAGGCGCTCGGCGGCGGCGCGGCGATGACGGCGACCGGCATCGCCGGCCCGTCCTACGCCATCCGGGGCGAGCGCTTCGGTTCGGTGGGCGACGCCTTCGGCGCCGTCGACCGCGAGTTCGATGCCATCCGTGCGCGCTTCGACGCGATCGGCAGCGGCAGCATTCCGGTGGGCAGCGGCGACGGTCTGGCGATCGGCGAGGACAGCGTTGCCGCCGGCCCGGGCAGCACTGCAGTCGGCAACCAGGCCCAGGCCGGCTCGGGCGGGACCGCGATCGGAGCAGGTGCGGTCGCGAGTGCCGATGGGTCGGTCGCAATCGGCCAGGGCTCGGTCGCCGACGCCGCCAACACCGTGTCGGTCGGCAGCGCGGACAACCAGCGACGCATCACCCACGTCGCGGATGGCGTGGCCGCCAGCGACGCGGCCACGGTCGGCCAGGTCCAGGCCAGCGCATCCGCCAGCCGCAGCTACGCCGATGCCGGCGATGCACGCACCTTGGCCGACGCGAAGGCGCATGCCAATGCCGGCGACGCCGCCACGCTTGCCAGCGCGCGCAGCTACACCGATGACGCGTTCGCACGCGCGCTCAGCCGCAGCGACTTCGACGCGTTCCGCAGCAATGTCGACGACCGCTTCCACCGCGTCGATCGTCGTCTGGACAAGATCGGCGCGATGGGCACCGCGATGTCGCAGATGGCGGTGAACACCGCCGGGCTGTCGGGCGCCAACCGTGTCGGCGTCGGTATCGGTCAGCAGGGCGGCGAAGAAGCCCTCGCAATCGGCTATCAGCGCGCGTTCCGCGACAACCGCGCCAGCGTGTCGATCGGCGGTTCGATGTCCGGTTCGGAAAGCTCGGTCGGCGTCGGCGGCGGCTTCAGCTGGTGACCACCGGCGTCGCCTCGCGTCCCTCTCTATTCCAAGGAATTCCAACCATGTCACTGTCCTCCCGCTTCGTCCGCCGCAGCCTGCTTGCCGCCGCCCTGGGTGCGGTGATCGCGCCCGCACTGGCGGCGCCGCCGGCCACATCGCTGTCGGTCATGTCCACCGCCGATCCCGACGCGCCGCAGGTCGCCTATGACGGCCTGCTGGTCACCTACAAGACGGGCACCCCCGAACGCCGCAGCGCGGCCGCCGGCGCATCGACCGTGCAACGGGTCCTGCGCGCGCCCGCCACCACGTCGCAGTTCGCCGCCGTCCACCGCGCTGCTGCCCCGGCGGTCGCCTCGACCCGGCGTCTGGCGATCGGCGCCGACTTGGTGCGCCCGAACCGGCGCTTGTCCGGAGGCGAACTCGACACGCTGATGCGCACCCTCGCCGCCGACCCTGCGGTCGCGTACGTCGAGCCCAACCGCTACTGGCAGCGTCTGCGCACCGTGTCCGCCGCCGCCGCACCGGCGCCGAACGATCCCGGCTTCGAGGTGCAGTGGCATTTTCGTGCGCCCGACGGCACGATCGAAACCCTGGCCCCGGACCCGGGCGTCGCCAACCGCGGCGGCATCGACGTCCTCAACGCCTGGCAGTACGGCCGCGGCGCGGGCGTGGTCGTCGCGGTGCTCGACACCGGAATCACCGACCATCCCGACCTCGACACCTCGCTGGCCAATGCCGGCTACGACTTCATCAGCGACGCGATCAACTCCGGCCGGGCGACCGACGGCCGCGCAGCGGGCGGCTGGGACACCGGCGACTGGAGCCACGAGGATCGCTTCCTGGTCGCGAACGGCGGCTGCGTCCTGCCCGGCCAGCAGCGCGAAAGCAGCTGGCACGGCAGCCATGTCGCCGGCACCATCGCGCAGATCACCGACAACGCGCTCGGCATGGCGGGCGTCGCACCGGAGGCGAAAATCCTGCCGGTCCGCGTGCTCGGCCACTGCGGCGGCACGACCGCCGACATCGCCGACGCCATCGTGTGGGCATCGGGCGGCCATGTCCCCGGCGTGCCGGACAACCCGAATCCGGCCGAGGTGATCAACATGAGTCTGGGCGGCTACGGCACCTGCCCTGCAGACAGCACCTACGCCCAGGCGATCGCTTCGGCGCGCCAGCGCGGCACGACGATCGTCGTTGCGGCCGGCAACAACAACAGCGATGCCGCACTGTTCACACCCGCGAGCTGCCCGGGGGTCATCAACATCGCTGCGACCGGCATCACCGGCAAGCGCGCCTACTACTCCAACTTCGGCAACAGCATCACCCTGTCGGCACCGGGCGGTGGCGTCTTCCCGGACGACGGCACCAGCGGCCAATCGGTGCGCAGCGGCTTCGTCTGGTCGGCGGGCAACCGCGGCGCGACGACGCCGGGCGAGCCTGCGTACGTCGGCCAGTCCGGCACCTCGATGGCCGCCCCGCACGTCGCCGGCGTTGCGGCGTTGGTCATCAGCGCGGCGATACAGGCCGGCCGCCCGGTGCCCACGCCGCAGGAGATGCGCGAGATCCTGACCCAGACCTCGCGCGACTTTCCGGTGCGGCCGTTGCGCCAGATCGGCGTGGGTATCCTCGACGCCGCAAAGGCAGCCGCCCGCGGCGCCGGCAGCGCGGCCGGCGGCGACGAACCGACCGCGATCCGGATGGCGCGCGCGGTGCCGGTCACCGGCATGTCGGCCGCAGCCGATGCCGGTGTGCTGTACCGGATCGACGTGCCCACCGGTGCGCGCAACCTGCAGATCCGCACCTACGGCGGCCGCGGCCAGGCCAAGCTTCTGGTCCGTGTCGGCCGATCCCCGGCGCCGGACGGCAGCAATGCGTCCCTGCGCTCGTCGCGCCCCGGCACCACGCAAAGCGTGCAGGTGACGCTCCCGCTCAGCGACAGCTACTTCGTGCGCGTGGTCGGCGGCACCGGCGGCTTCCAGGGCGTGAACATGATCGCGACCTACTCGCCCGCGCCCTGACCCACTGCGCCGCGCGCACCCCTCCCTCGCACTCGCGGGGAGCGGGCGTCGCCGGGGCCACTGGCCGCGCCCTGGTCGAGCCCTCCCCCGCGCGCGGGGGAGGGTTGGGTGGGGGCCGCCCCGTCCGTCCGCAGCCAGAATCGCCTAGGATCGGGGTTCCCATCGCATCCAAGAGCCTGTCGATGACGCGACTCGCCGCCGCACTGTTGTGCGCCTGTACCGCCCTCCCCATCGCCGCTCACGCGCAGAGCGCGCAACGCCCCGAGGTCGCGCGCGCCGCGACATCGCTGCAAGCCAGCGTCGTCGACTGGCGGCGCGACATCCACCAGCATCCCGAACTCGGCAACCGCGAGACCCGCACCGCGGCCAAGGTCGCCGAGCACCTGCGCAGCCTCGGCCTCGACCCCAAGACCGGCATCGCCCACACCGGCGTGACCGCCGTGCTCAAGGGCGGCCGGCCCGGCCCGCGCATCGCGCTGCGCGCCGATATGGACGCGCTGCCGGTGACCGAGCGCACCGGCCTGCCGTTCGCTTCGACCGCGACCGCCGAGTACCGTGGCCAGACCACCGGCGTGATGCACGCCTGCGGCCACGACGCCCACACCGCGATCCTGATGGGCGTGGCCCAGGCGCTGGTGGCGATGCGCGACGAGTTGCCGGGCGAAGTGCTGTTCGTGTTCCAGCCCGCCGAGGAAGGTCCGCCGGAGGGCGAGGACGGCGGCGCCTCGATGATGCTGGCCGAGGGCATCTTCCGCGACTTCCGCCCCGACGCCGTGTTCGGGCTGCATGTGTTCTCGACCCTGCAGGCCGGCCAGATCGACGTGCGCGGCGGCCCGCTGATGGCCGCCTCCGACCGCTTCTCGATCGACGTCATCGGCCGCCAGACCCACGGCTCGCGGCCCTGGGGCGGCATCGACCCGATCGTCGCGGCGGCCGACCTCATCGGCACCGCGCAGACCATCGTCAGCCGCCGCACCAACATCTCCACGCTGCCGGCAGTGGTGTCGTTCGGCGCGATCGACGGCGGCATCCGCTACAACATCATTCCCGACAAGGTCGAACTGGTCGGCACCATCCGCACCTTCGACGAGGACGTGCGCAAGGCGATCTTCGCCGACCTGCAGAACGTCGCCACCCATGTGGCCGCCGCGCACGGCGCCACCGTCCAGACCCGCATCCCGGCCGAGGACGGCAACCCGGTCACCGCCAACGACCCCGCGCTGACCGCCCGCCTGCTGCCCAGCCTGCAGGCCGTGGCCGGCGCCGACAACGTCGTCGACCCGTCGCTGACGATGGGCGCCGAGGACTTCTCCTATTACGCCCGCGAGGTGCCCGGCCTGTTCTTCTTCGTCGGCGCCACGCCCAAGGGCCAGGACCCGATGCGCGCCCCGAGCAACCACTCGCCGGAGTTCGACCTCGACGAATCCGCGCTCGACCTGGGCCTGCGCGCCCTGCTGCAGGTCAGCCTGGATTATCTGCATGGCGACGCGGAGGCCGGCGCATGACCGCCAGCCTGGCCATGCTGCTGCAAGACCGGCCCGATCCCGCACTGACCGCCGAGGCACTGGTCGCGCAGATGCGCGCCGACTGGCCCGACCTCGACGCCGAACGCCTGCGCGCCGAGCCGCGGGATTTCGACATGCCCGACGGCCCGCTGAGCATCGACTACGGCGACGTGTCGATCCTGCTGATGCCCATCGCCGCCCCGATCGGCGACGACATCGCACAGATCGCCGAACACAGCCGGCTGTGGCCCAGCGCCGAACCCGCGCCGGTGGACTACACCGCGCATACCATCGTCACCGTCATGGCGTTCCCGCCCGAAGGCGCAGACCCCACGCTCGACGCGCTCGGCCGCGCCGCGTTGCTCAGCCGCGTGCTGGCCTCGGCGACCGCGCTGCTGGACACCGTGCGCGCGGTCTACTTCGGCAGCGCCAACCACATCGTCCTGCCGGCGCTCTTCCGCGAACTGGCAATGGCCCAGCTGCCCGAACCGATGCCGCTGGCGTGGGTGGCGTTCAACATCGGCGCGCACCCCGACGGCACCATGACCGGCCACACCCTGGGCATGGACATGCTCGGGCTGATGGACATCGAGATTCCCGAGACCGACGACAGCGCCGAGGACGTCTTCGACCAGCTGACCGGCATCTGCGCCTACCTGCTCGAGCATGGCCCGGTCATCGAGGACGGCGACACCCTGGGCGAGACCGAGGACGAACGCACCCTGGTCGAGTACGCGCCATCCGCCTACGGTGACGGCCGTCAGGTCATGCAGCTGCGCAGCGAACCCACGCGCCACTGAACGCGGCGCCGGGCGGTGCGGCCGGCGGCGGTAGAATCGGCGCATGTCCGATGTCCCCGCCGCGGCCGCGCCGCCCATCCCGCTCGGCCGCGAGGTCGCCTATCCGCGCCACTACGACCCGGGCCTGCTGTTCCCGATCGCACGCACCCTCGGCCGCCGCGAGATCGGCCTGGGCGACGCGCTGCCTTTTGTTGGCCACGACCGCTGGCACGCCTACGAACTGAGCTGGCTCGACGGCCGCGGCAAGCCCGTCGTCGCCACCGCGACCGTGCTGGTCCCGGCCGCCTCGCCGCAGCTGGTGGAATCCAAGTCGCTCAAGCTCTACCTCAACTCGCTCAACCACACCCGCTTCGACACCCCCGAGGCGGTGCGTGCGCGCATCGCCGCCGACCTCTCGCAGGCCGCCGGCGCCGAGGTCACGGTCGCCTTCGGCCTGCCGCCGATGGCCGACGACGCCGCGCAGGGCACGTCGATCGACGCCCTGGACATCGAGATCGCCCATTACGGCCCGCCCGATGCCGCGCTGCTGCGCGCCGAACCCGGCGAGATCGTCCAGGAACAGCTGACCTCCGCGCTGCTCAAGTCCAATTGCCCGGTCACCGGCCAGCCCGACTGGGCCAGCCTGCACATCGCCTACCGCGGCCCACGCATCGCCCGCGACGCGCTGCTGCGCTACCTGGTCTCATTCCGCGACCACGCCGAGTTCCACGAGCAATGCGTGGAGCGGATCTTCGTGGACCTCGTCGCCCGCTGCGCCCCGCTCGAGCTGTCGGTCAAAGCGCGCTACACCCGCCGCGGCGGCCTGGACATCAACCCCTGGCGCGCAACCCCCGGCCTCGCCCCGCCGACGATGCTGCGCGACACCCGTCAGTAGCCCCGGCGCGCGATGGATTCTTAACGCGGCAGGTGGGAGGCTGGCGGCGTCCCCGTCCTTGGAGGCTGCCGCGATGTCCCCGTCCAGGCCCCCCGGCCACGATGCCCCCGATTTCTCGCGCGTCACCGGCGGCGTGCGCAGCGTGGCCGAGGACGACGCGCAGGCCGGCGCGCCCGCGCCCGTGCGCACCCACGTCGTGCGCAAGGGCGATACGCTGTCGACCATCGCCGAACAGGTCTACGGCCGCGCCAGCCGCTGGCAGGCGATCTACGCCGCCAACCGCGACGTCCTCGACGATCCCGACCGCATCCAGCCCGGTCAGGTGCTGCAGTTGCCCGCGGACTGAAGCACGGCTCGCGCCCTTTCCTCTTCCGGAGTGCCCATGACCCGTCCCGTCGTTCCCGCCGCCTTGACCGTCGCGATGCTGAGCACCGTGCTGCTCGCCGCCTGCAACCGCGACGCGCCCGCCCCCGTCGTCCCCGCGCCCCAGGCCCCGGCCCCCGAGGCCCCGGCCGCGCCCGAGCCGCCGGCGCCCGCGCGCGTGACCAGCGTCGAACTGGGCAATGCCATCGACGGCGACAACCGCGTCGCCGCGCCGGCCTCCGAATTCGCGCCGACCGACACCATCTACGCCTCGGTCGGCGTCGACGGCGAGAGCGCCGCCAAGCTCACCGCGCGCTGGACCTACGGCGAAGGCCAACTGGTGCGCAATACCGACACCGACATCGTCCCCGGCCCGGACGTCATCGCATTCGACATCCAGCACCCCGACGGCTGGCCGACCGGCACCTACAAGCTCGAAGTGCTGCTGGACGGCACCGTGGTGGAGACGCGGGAGTTCGCGGTGCGGTAAGCGCGCCGCGACGCGACGGACTGAATGAAAAAGCGTCGGGCTTGCCCGGCGCTTCTTTATTGACGCCTGTCAGTCGGACCCTCGGTCTCGTTTGCCCTCATCCGGGGGCGTCGCAAACCAGACCGGTACAGCTCGAATCCTCATGAGCGTGAGGATTTCTGAACAAAACCCTGAAATTCGCGCGGAATCCTTGCGTTCATAAGGATTTTTCGGTTCGCGCGCGCTACTCTACGCGGAATCCTCACGATCGTCAGGATCCGCATGAAAGTCACGCTCAGGCATTCCGACGAACTGGGGCCTCTGGTCCGCGCCACGCGCAAACACCAAGGCATGCGCCAGGACGACACTGCCGAGAGTATCGGCGTCAGTGAGAACTTCCTGGCCAAGGTCGAGCGCGGCGGCGGCACCGTGCAGTGGGAGAAACTGTTCCAGGTGCTCACCGAACTGGGACTGCGCGTCGAGATCGACGTCCCGGACGCCGCCTGGACGCAGCTGCAGACCCAGGAGAAAAAGCGCGAGGCGCAATCATGAGCCCAGCGCCCATCGACTCTGCGCCGTCCGATCAGAGGGTCATCACGCTGGACGGCTTGGCGTACCCGGAGCGCGCATTGGTCGCCACACTGGACGGTCAGGCCGTGGGCACGCTGTTCGAGCATCGCAACCTGTGGCGATTCGCCTATGCACCATCGTGGCTCGAAGCACCACGAAGCTTCGACCTGTCGCCTTGGCTGCGCCGCGACCAGGGCACCATTCTTGACGGCAGCACCTCGCGCCCGGTGCAGTGGTACTTCGACAATCTGCTGCCGGAAGACCAGCAGCGCACCCGCATGGCGCAGGACGCCGGCCTGCGTGGCAGTGACGACTTCGCATTGCTGACCCATTACGGCGCCGAGTCTGCAGGGTCGTTAACCCTGCTCCCCCCGCACGTGACACTCGCACCCGGTGGTCGGGTCCCGCTGTCGGATGCCGACCTCTCACAACGCATCCGCAATCTGCCACGCCACTCGCTGGCCGGCGGCGCCGAGAAGCGCATGTCACTGGCCGGCGCACAGCACAAACTGGCGGTCATCGAAGATCGAGGCACGCTGTACCAGCCGACGGGCAGCGAGGCCTCCACCCATGTCCTGAAACCCGACAGCACCGATCCCGACTATCCGCACACCGTCATCAACGAGTACTTCGTGATGCGTCTGGCCCACGCAATGGGGCTGCTCGTGCCGCGGGTGCAGCGACGTTACGTGCCGGAGCCTGTATTCCTGATCGAACGCTTCGACCGTGTCGTCAACGATGCGGGGACGCGCCGCGTACATGCCATCGACGCATGCCAATTGCTCAACCTCCACCGTGGCGACAAGTACGCGGCAGGCAGTGTGCAAACGTTGGCAACCGTGATCACGCAGTGCCGTCAGCGACTGAACACACGCAGGCGACTGTTCGATTGGCTGGTGTTCAACCTACTGACCGGCAACGACGACGCCCACCTGAAGAATCTCAGCTTTCTGGTCAGAGCCGACGGTATCGACCTGGCGCCACACTACGACCTGCTCAGCACCGTGGCAGGACGCAGCTTTGCCTACAAACAGGCGGACGCGACCTGGCCCCAGGCGTCGACACTCGCCTGGGCGCTCCCCGGCATACAACGCTTTGCGGAAGTCACACCGGCCCGACTCGTCGATGCAGGCGTGCAGTTGGGTTTGCCGCCACGCATGGTGCAGCGGCGGCTTGTCGACATGGTCGCCAACATCGTGCCGTTGGCCGACTCGGTGATGCTGGAGATCGAAGCGGAGAATGCGCAATGGGCGCATGTCGCCGGAATTCGATTGCAGGGCGAAATGCGCATGGTGCGCACGATCATCGAGTTAGTTATCAAGGACATGGCGCGGCGGGTGAGCGCCTGAGCCCTGCGCTTGCTCCGGATCGGAAGCGGAATGTGCGCCGAGGTGCCTGCCGTGATGGAATCGGGCAGACATCACGAAGACGGCGACAGCGCCCACGTCGCGGCATGCACCGCATGCAGATGCGTCGTATCGAACAACGGCACCTGCGGCACGTGCTGCGGCTCGACCAGCAACGAAATCTCGGTGCAGCCCAGGATGATGGCCTGCGCACCCTCGGCCACCAGACGATCGATGATCGCCAGATACGCCGCGCGCGATACCTCGCGGACGCGGCCCAGGCACAACTCGTCGTAGATCACGCGATGCACCACCTCGCGATCGTCGGGCGCCGGCGTCAGCACCTGCAAGCCGTGCCGCGCCTCCAGCCGCGCGCGATAAAAATCCTGCTCCATCGTGAAGCGCGTCCCGAGCAGGCCGACACGATGCAGGCCCTGCGCCTTGATCGCCTCGGCCGTCGGATCGGCAATATGCAGCAACGGAATCTCGACCGCCGATTCGATGTGCCCGGCCACCTTGTGCATGGTGTTGGTGCACAAGACCAAGCCGTCCGCACCTGCCGCCTGCAGACGCTGTGCCGCATCCGCCAGCAACGCGCCCGCGGCCTCCCACTGCCCCGCATGCTGCAACCGCTCGACCTCGTGGAAGTCGACACTGAACAACACGATCCGGGCCGAATGCAGACCGCCCAATCGCTGCTTGATGGTCTCGTTGATCGTGCGGTAGTAGGGGATTGTGGATTCCCAGCTCATGCCGCCGAGCAGGCCGAGTGTCTTCATGGCAGTCCTCGATATGTGGCGCGCGGCGGAGGGCGCCATGTGCGCGTCGATGATAGGGCAGCCGGGGGCGCGTGACCTTCGGGCCATCAGTTGCCCTGCAGCGTGCGAAGGCCTCTGCGGGACTACGGCGCGATCGATCAGGTCGGTCTAGGTTCCCAAGCGCTCACCGCACAAATGTACGGCACGCTAAGTTCAGTCGTTACCTACCGGGCGAGTCCGCTCCCGACCCGAAGCGGCCATCCGAAATCACACTCTGACCCGAGTGTTCGGACCGAGTTCTCGCTCCAACAGAGGCGGCTTGTAGGTTCGGGTTACCTCTGCCCTGAGCATCTGAGGCATCTGCCCCATTGCGAAGTGCGCGTTGCCAAGCTGGGGACGAATTCAGCCTCTGCGTCTGCGGATACCTTGAAACAACGCATCTATCGCGTCAATGTCCTGCAGCAGCTCGGCTGGCTGCGTCACCGCACGCTGCTGGCCTGCGGCGTGGGAATGCGCCCGGACGTTTCGGCAGCACTTGTCATGCAGGCGTTGAACCTCGCGGTACTCTGCATCCTGAACGATAATCACGCCGTCGAGTCGGCCGACCGAGATGTTGTCGCGGAACCTCACGACGGTCTCATTGAGAATCGTGTCCTCGATTCCGACCTCGATCGTCACCCGAAGGTCGTCGTAAGCGTTGCGGATCGCAAGCCGCTCGGTGTCTCCCGGTGGGTTGTTGAAGTTGGCGGCGATCTTCTGATGATCGGCACGATGCTGCGCGATACGTTCGCGGTGTCGCCGCATGTCGTAAGGCAATCCTGCGCCGATGTATCCGGGGCCCTCGGCGCGATAGCTGATCGATTTCACGCTGGGCGCCCGCCCGGCGTCCCCGCAAAGCGTGTTCAGTTCTCCGAAGAACACCGCGTCGTGGGTGAAGACGATGACTTGCCGGACCGCCGACTCTTCGACGATCCTTCTCGCCACGGCGGTTCGGTGGTTGTGGTCGAGGCTCGACACCGGATCGTCGAATACGATTCCGGAAGTGGATCCCGATTGTTGGAGTTCCGCGAAGAAGTACGCGAGCGCGCAGATGCGCTGCTCGGCTTCGCTGAGCACGAGGTGTAGGTCGAGCTGGCTGTCGGGAAGGAGAATGCCGAGACGTACCGAACCGGCGTCGCCGGTTGAACTGACGCCGACGCGGATATGGTAGAGATCCAGCTTCCTCAGCTCATCGTTCATTCTGTCGGCCAGCGCTTCGCTGATGTAGGTCCTGGCGAGCTGGCCTGCGAACAGGCTGATCTGGCGAGTGTTACTAATATCCTCAAGGCACTTCTGAAGCTTCGCCTTGTGGCCGAAATTGCCGACCACCTGGGCAATGCTGTCGATGTGCTCCGAGAGCAGTCGCCGCGCTTCCAGTTCCTTCAGGCGAAGCCGCTTCGTCGCTAGGGCTGCGGCGTCGAGGTTGGCGCGCAAGGCACTCGCCTCGGCGCGCAAGTTGTCCGCGATCTGGCGGATCGAAGCGGTCGGAATCGCGCCGCGGTACGTCGGCCTGCCCAGCCATTCCCCGTTCGCCACCGCGGCCCTGAGCCACTGAAGGCGAGAGAGCAAGTCTTCCTGGAAGATTCGGATATCGCCAGGCAGCGTCTCAATGCGCCCGCTGAGGCTGTCGGACATGACCGGAGAGACGGTAAACGTGACCGTCGCCTGCGCAACGTCGCGGACGAGCTGTTGCCAAGCGTTGCGCGCGGCTTGGGCCGCTTCGGACGCCGTGTCCCGGACATAGCGATCGAAACGCTGCAAACGATCCCTTGCTGCCGGCGTCAGTTCCTGCTGGCAAAGCACGCATTGCGCGCCTTCGCCGGTGACCGGGAAGGCTTGTTCCGGATATGCCGCGCCGGTCGAATACTCGCGTGCGGCTTTGAACAGGAGCGCCCAAGGGCCTTGGCCTGTGCCTGAAAGCAGCGGCGTGGTCTCTTCGGCCTGCAGTAGGTCCGATGCGGCTCGCTCGGCCGCCTCCGCGTCGAGTAAACTTCGATGCGCCGACTGTGCGGCGTCGATCGCATCATCAGATACAACGCCGGCAGCGGTGCCGATAGCGTTGCCCAGGTCGTCGACCTTCGTCGCGGCGGTCTCCAGCAGCGTTGCCTTGGCCGTGGGGTCCGCCTCGCTGATCTCCTGCGGCAGGCGTGCAAGCTGCGCTTGCTCGTCTGCGGTGAGTTCCGCAAGTGCACGCGCCCGCGCCAGATCGGTTGTGGCGCTGATCGGATGTACGGCCCGGCCCGCCGCGGTGTCGGCGGGAATGACGTTGAACGGTGTGACATCCACCGCGAGCCCAGTGATCTCAGCCTGAAGCCGCGGACGCAGCGCCTGATTCAGGCCGTTGGCCAGTTGATGAAGATAGGTGAGGGCGGTCGGCTGAAAGGTGGCCGCTTCCCTTGCCTGAAGGTAGTGGCGCGCGCAGTCGCTGTCCAAGACGGAGATGCCGCGGAGTTCGGGCCGCGAGACGTGGCCGCGTTGACCGCTCCAGTGTGCTTGATCCGGGGTCCCGTCCAGCTCGAAGGCAATGGTGGCGCTAGGTGTGAGCTGCGGGAAGTTCGGGTCGTAAGCATTGGCGTAGACGGTGCCGGGGCTCCTGGTACGGCACGCCTGCTTTAGCACGCGCGCATAGCCTGACTTTCCTGTGCCGTTGCCTCCGTACGCGATGGTGAGACCTTGCGACTGGAACTCCAGGGTCTGGTCTCTCGGAATTCTCCCGACATTGACCAGCGTGTGCAGGGACGTCAGAACCACGGTTTCGTCATGGTTCGCTTCGGCGGGAAAATGATCTCTGGCGAACGGGGTCGGCTGCGGTGCAGGGTCTAGCGCGCTGCCGATTCCGTGGTGTTGCTTGGCAAGATCTAGAATCTCAGCAAGATCGGCATCGTCCCATCCTCCTTGGACACAAAGGCGCCGCAGTGCATCCTGACGCCACGGCGGCAGCCTGTCCGCCCATGCCAGCACTTCCTCATATATCGCCATGTCCCGGCCCCGAGTTCACCGAGACCAAGCATAAGAGCCAGCGACGCGCCCGGCCATCCGTCGCCGCGAGACGCCGGGTGATCGAGAAATGGGGCTGCGAGAACTCACTATTGGGACCGTTCTTGCGTCCTCGACTCAGTCCGCCGGCGCTTCCATTTCGTCGCGTTGGTCACGTGTGCGATGGTGCGCTCCAGCGTCACCGCGATCTTAAAGGGGCGCACGACTAGGCCACGGAGCGTTGCTGGTTCTTGACCGGGCATTGGACTTGGGATGGAGATATGAGCGCTCGCCAATGTCCGCTCCTGACCGAAAGCAGACGGGTCACTTGACAAGCGCACAACCCCCTCGCACAATCGACCACGGGGCCTAGAAACTCCTCTACGAGCGGTACCCACCTCCGAAAAACCGGTGGGTTTTTTGTGTCCGAATCTTTCGGCCACAACCGACGTGTTGCCTGCGTCGGGAGGGCGGCTAATACAACACCCTTCGGGGGAATACGCCCGCCGGCTCGTAGCGGTTTCTAGCCTCCCGACTTCCCGTCGCCATCTTCGGTGGCGGGTCACTTCGATGGACTGAAGGAGGCAACATCATGTCGAACCACGACACGCACGACACCGAGCGGGCTGGCTACTTTCTGCCGGAGGACGACCGCACGCGGCTGACGAAGCTGCGCGACCACATGGAGTTTCTGTCGCGTCTGGCGGAGCCGCGCACGCGCGATGAGGAACTGGACGACCCACCCGAAGTCAGCCACGGCGAGCTGGCGACGTGCCTGGCCATGTTGGCCGAGCAGGCCGAACTGGTGCTGGAGGCCATGGCGTGGCGGCCGCGCCCGGACGCGCCGTCCAAGGCACGTGCCGCAACGGCGAGCGACGACGCTGCCACGCCACCAGACGAGCCTGCGGCCGACCCGGAAGATACGCCGTATGCGACGCCGTACGCCACGGCGGATTCGCCGGCGCGTGCAATCGATATCCCGGAGGCGTACGTCTTCGGCGTCACCATCGATCAGGCAGACGCACTCGACCGGCTGGTGCAAACGCTGATGGCGCATGGCGACGTGCTGGCGTCGGGCCACGAGGACGATCTGGCCGATGCCACGGTGCCGACGCTGGGGTTGGCGATCTCGGAGGGTGCCGATGCCGTCCGAGAAATCCTGGAGCAGGTGCAGGATCAGCTGATCGAGCGCAGCGCCAAGCCGCATAGCGGCGTGCGCGAGGACCGGCCGGCGTACGGCGTCGCAGCGCCTGCGCGTGTGTCGGAACAACTCGCGCTGCACTAATCGGCTGACGGGTCGGGTTCGCCGCTGCGCTGCTGCGCAGCGGCGGGCCCGCTCCCGTTGTCACTGCCGTTCGCGTTCGCACGAACGCCCGTTCGTCATGGAGGATTCCCATGTACCGCCATACCGACACCCTCGGCATTTCCATCAGCGGAGCCCGAGCCGGCACGCCCTCATCACTTACCGATGCGAGCACCGCACGTCATTTTGGCCACGACCACACCACCCAGCCCCGTCGCTCGCGCCGGCCCCGGCGTTGCACGGTGGGCTATCACCACTACGCAGTGCGCGATCGTTACCGGGGCGACGACGAGGTGCCCTACCTGCGCTTGAGCGGGCTTTGGCTTGACGCGCTGGGCTTCAACGTCGGCACGCGTCTGCGGATCACGGCCGGCAAGGGCGTATTGATGCTCACGGTCCATGGTGCCGAGACCTGACAAGCGCCGTCCACCTGACCTAAGCCATCGGTCTCGGTCAGGTGGACCGCTTCGCGACGCCGATCGTTTCATCGTCGCGAGTAAAAATGTGCTGCCGTCGATCGCCGAGGCGCCATCCTGTCCCGTATGTCCCCCACCCGCCCCGTCGCCTTTCGCGCCCCCGGCAAACACGCGACAATGCGGGGCGCTGCGTCGTTCGCGACGCGCGTGCCATGGCCTTGTCCCCTTGCGGATGCAGCGCCACGGGGCAGCCGCGGGCTGCGCCGGGTGGCCATGGTGCGTTTTCTCCCCGACGACTTCCGACGAGACACGCCCGACATGGTCGATACCCCCAAGATCCTCTACACGCTCACCGACGAGGCCCCGTTCCTCGCCACGCAGTCGCTGCTGCCCATCGTCGAGGCGTTCACGCGCACGGCGGGCATCGCGGTCGAGACCCGCGACATCTCGCTGGCTGGGCGCATCCTGGCGCAGTTCCCGGAGCGGCTGACCGACGCGCAGAAGATCGGCGACCACCTGGCCGAGCTCGGTGCGCTGGCCACCACGCCCGAGGCCAACATCATCAAGCTGCCGAACATCAGCGCCTCGGTGCCGCAGCTCAAGGCGGCGATCGCTGAACTGCAGGCGCAGGGCTTCGACCTGCCGGCCTACCCCGATACGCCCAAGGACGATGCCGAGCGCGACGCCAAGGCGCGCTACGACCGGGTCAAGGGCAGCGCGGTCAATCCGGTGCTGCGCGAGGGCAACTCCGATCGCCGCGCGCCGGCGTCGGTGAAGGCCTACGCGCGCAAGCATCCGCACCGCATGGGCAAGTGGTCGTCGGATTCGAAGACCCACGTTGCGCACATGGACGATGGCGATTTCTACGGCAGTGAGCGCTCGGCGACGATCGCCAAGGCCGGTGCGCTGACGATCGAGCTGGTCGGCGCCGATGGCGCGGTCACCGCGCTGCGCGATCCGGTGAAGGTGCAGGCCGGTGAGATCGTCGATGCGGCGGTGCTGTCGCGCAAGGCGCTGGCGACGTTCGTCGCGGCGCAGATCGCCGATGCGAAGGCGCAGGGCGTGCTGTTCTCGCTGCACCTCAAGGCGACGATGATGAAGGTCTCCGACCCGATCATGTTCGGCGTGGTCGTGGGCGAGTTCTACCGCGATGTGCTGACCAAGTACGCCGATGCGCTGGCCAAGGTGGGCTTCGATCCGAACAACGGCATCGGTGATCTGTACGCGCGCATCCAGTCGCTGCCGCAGGACCAGCAGGACGCGATCCGCGCCGATATCGATGCGCTGTGCGCGCAGCGCCCGGCGCTGGCGATGGTCAACTCCGACAAGGGCATCACCAACCTGCATGTGCCCAGCGACGTGATCGTCGATGCGTCGATGCCGGCGATGATCCGCGACTCGGGCGGCATGTGGAACGCCGCTGGCAAGCTGCAGGATGCCAAGGCGGTGATCCCGGACCGCTGCTACGCGGGCGTCTACCAGGCGGTGATCGAGGATTGCCGCGCGCACGGCGCGTTCGACCCGGCGACGATGGGCTCGGTGCCCAACGTCGGCCTGATGGCGCAGAAGGCCGAGGAATACGGCTCGCACGACAAGACGTTCCAGATTCCGGCCGACGGCACGGTGCGGGTGAGCGACGCTGACGGCAACGTGGTGTTCGAGCACGCGGTCGAGAGCGGCGACATCTGGCGCATGTGCCAGACCAAGGACGCGCCGATCCAGGACTGGGTGAAGCTGGCCGTGAGCCGTGCACGCCTGTCGGCGACGCCGGCGGTGTTCTGGCTCGACAGCGCGCGTGCGCACGATGCGCAGGTGATCGCCAAGGTCGAGACCTATCTCAAGGATCACGACACCAGCGGCCTGGACATCCGCATCCTGCCGCCGGTCGAAGCGACGGCGTTCTCGCTGGCCCGCATCCGCAAGGGCGAGGACACCATCTCGGTGACCGGCAACGTCCTGCGCGACTATCTGACCGACCTGTTCCCGATCATGGAATTGGGCACGAGCGCGAAGATGCTGTCGATCGTGCCGCTGATGGCCGGCGGCGGGCTGTTCGAGACCGGGGCCGGCGGTTCGGCGCCCAAGCACGTGCAGCAGTTCGTCGAAGAGAACTATCTGCGCTGGGATTCGCTCGGTGAGTTCCTCGCCCTGGCCGCCTCGCTCGAGCACCTGGGCCAGACGCGCGACAACGCCAAGGCCAAGGTGCTGGCAGCGACGTTGGACACGGCCAATGGCCGCATCCTCGACGAGAACCGCTCGCCGGCGCGCAAGGTGGGCGAACTCGACAACCGCGGCAGCCACTTCTACCTGGCGCTGTACTGGGCGCAGGCCCTGGCCGCGCAGGACGATGATGCCGAGCTGAAGGCGACGTTCGCGCCTCTGGCCAAGGCGCTGTCGGACAACGAAGCGGCGATCGTTGCCGAGCTCAACGGCGCGCAGGGCAAGCCGGTGGAGATCGGCGGCTACTACCACCCTGATCTGGCGAAGATCGCCCAGGCCATGCGCCCCAGCGCCACCTTCAACGACGCGCTGGCGACGTTGCAGGGCTGAGTCGGTCGTCCGGGCTGCATTCGCCCCCTCCCCGGCCCTCCCCCGCAAGCGGGGGAGGGAGAAGAGCGCAGGCGGCGGTTTGGGAGAGAGTTGCTTGCTCTCTCCCCCGCAGGCGGGGGAGGGAGAAGAGCACAGGCGGCGGTTCGGGAGAGAGCTGCCATTGCTCCCTCCCCGCAAGCGGAGGGAGGAAACGGAGCACAGGCGACTGTTCGGAAGGGAGTTGCTTGCTCCCTCCCCCGCAGGCGGGGGAGGGAGAGGAGCGCAGGCCGCTGCGCGGAATGGGGCTGTCATTGGCCCCACCCCGCGCGCGGGGTGGGGAACTTCGGCGCGCGTGGGAGCGGTCAGACGCAGCCTCAGTCGGTGAGCTTCACGACGAGCTTGCCGAAGTTGCGGCCTTCGAGCATGCCGATGAAGGCGTCGGGCGCGTTCTCCAGGCCGTCGACGACGTCCTCGCGCCAGCGGATGCGACCGTCGCGCAGCCAGCCGCCCATCTCGCGCAGAAACTCCGGGTACAACGCGATGAAATCGCGCTGGACGAAGCCGCGCACGGTCAGGTGTCGCGACAGGATCAGGCTCATCAACTGCGAAAGGCGATCGGGGCCGGGCGGTGGCGTGCTGTCGTTGTAGTGCGCCACGAGGCCGCAGACCGGCACGCGGGCGAAGTCGTTGAGCAGCGGCAGCACGGCGTCGAGCACCTTGCCGCCCACGTTCTCGAAGTAGACGTCGATGCCGTCCGGGCACGCCGCCTGCAACTGCGCGGCGAAGTCGTCGGCGCGGTGGTCGAGGGCGACGTCGAAGCCCAGGTCGTCGCGCACATGCGCGACCTTGTCGGGGCCACCGGCGATGCCGACCACGCGGGCGCCCTGGAGCTTGGCGATCTGCCCGACGGTTGCACCGACCGGGCCGCTGGCTGCGGCCACGACCAGGGTCTCACCATTCGCCGGCTTGCCGATCTCGCGCAGGCCGGCGTAGGCGGTGAAGCCCGGCATGCCGTAGACGCCCAGCGCCAGCGACGGCGCCGGGCCGTCCCGGTCGATCTTGCGGCGCAGGCCCTCGCCGTCGACCACGGCATGGGTCTGCCAGCCGGCGTGCGCGAGCACCAGGTCGCCGGGCGACCAGGCCGGATGCAGCGACTCGACCACTTCCGAGACGGTGCCGCCATCCATGACCTCGCCGACTTCGATCGGGGCGACATAGGAGCGGCCGGCATTCATGCGGCCACGCATGTAGGGGTCGAGCGAGAGCCAGCGGTTGCGCAGCAGCACCTGGCCGTTGCGCGGGGCCGGCAGTGGGGCCTGCTCGATGCGGAAGTTGGCAGCGGTCGGCGCGCCTTCGGGGCGCGCGGCCAGAACGATGCGGGTGGTGGTGGTGGGCTTCATCGGCGCATACCTCTGGATGGAAGGGGGTGTCATACCGCATCGGGGCGGTATGCCCCGTCGAGACGATGGAATGGCTCAGCCGGCGCTGGCGCCGTCGAGTGCAGCGATGTCGGCCTTGGACAGCAGCAACGTGCGCGCGGCCGCCAGTTCGCGCAGTTGCGCGAGGCTGGTGGCGCTGACGATCGGTGCGGTGATGCCAGGGCGCGCGATCAGCCAAGCCAGGGCGACCTGGGCGACGGTCGCCGCATGGCGGCAGGCGACATCGTCGAGCGCGCCGAGGATGCGCTTGCCGCGCGGGTTGAGGTACTGCTGGACCACCTGCGCGCCGCGCGCGCTGGACTTGGCGGCGTCGGCCTCGCTGCGGTACTTGCCGCTGAGGAAGCCGCTGGCCAATGCGTAGTAGCTGATCACGCCCAGGCCGTGCTCGCGCACCAGCGGCTCGAGCTCGCGCTCGTAGCCGGCGCGATCGACCAGGTTGTACTGCGGTTGCAGCGTCTCGTAGCGCGGCAGCCCGTGCCGGCGCGAGATCGCCAGCGCTTCGGCCAGACGCGGCGCGGTGTAGTTCGAGGCGCCGATCGCGCGCACCTTGCCCTGCTCGATCAGCCGCGAGAACGCGCCGAGGGTGTCCTCCAGCGGCACCATGGGGTCGTCCTCGTGGGCCTGGTAGAGGTCGATGACGTCGGTGCCGAGCCGGCGCAGCGAGTCGTCGCACGCGGCCTGGATGTTGGCCGGCGACAGGCCCGGGCGCTGCGCCCACTTGGCGACCTTGGTCGCGATGGTCACCGCCTGGCGTTTGCCGCTGCGCTGCAGCCACTTGCCGATCAGCGTTTCCGATTCGCCGCCGGCGTTACCCTCGGCCCAAGCGGAGTAGACGTCGGCGGTGTCGATCAGGTCGATCCCCAGCGCGACGCATTCGTCGAGCAATGCGAACGAGGTCGCCTCGTCCGCGCTCCAGCCGAACACATTGCCGCCGAACGCCAGCGGCGAAATGCGCAGTCCGGACTGTCCGAGTTCGCGTTCGGCCATGGTCGAATTTCATCCAGAGAAGAGGTTGCCAGCATAGGCAGCGCGCGGCGACGTGCGCGTCCATGCGCTGCAAAGCAGTGTTCCGGCCACGTGTGTCCGGACCGTGCGGGCCCGCAGCGGCGCGGCTTGTGGCACGCTGGCGGCACCTGTCCACCGGAGTTCCACCCATGCAACGCAGCTTGTCGTTGTGCGCCGCCGTCCTGCTCGCGCTGACTGCCTGCGGCGGTGCGCAGATCCGGGCCGATACCTCGGCCGACCTCGACGCCGCCAACGTGGCGCGCTTGGACGCGGCGATCGCCGGCGACGGGCGCACGCCCGAGAACGCCGCGCGCGATGGCGCCCGCCACCCGCGCGAGACGCTGCAGTTTTTCGGTGTCCGTCCGGGCCAGACCGTGATCGAGATCACGCCCGGCAGCGGCGCCTGGTACAGCGAGATCCTGGCGCCGTACCTGCGCGGCAGCGGCCGCTATGTCGCGGCGATGGTCGACCCGGCGGCGGTGCCCGCCGGCCGCGGGCGCGACTACCAGCAGGCCCAGCGCGACGGCCTGCAGGCACGCTTCGCGCGTGATCCGGCGCACTTCGACCGGGCGCAGATCGTGAGCTACGACCCGGCGGCGCCGCAGCTGGGACCGTCGGGTTCGGCCGACGTCGTGCTGACGTTCCGCAACGTCCACAACTGGCGCAGCAGCGGCCAGGCCGAGGGCATGTTCAAGGCGTTCTTCGATGTATTGCGCCCCGGCGGCGTGCTGGGTGTGGTCGAGCATCGCGCGGCCGGCGATGTGCCCACCGACGACCGCAGCGGCTACGTCGGCCAGGCGCAGGTCATCGCGCTGGCCCAGGCGGCCGGCTTCCGGGTCGACGGCAGCAGCGAGATCAACGCCAACCCGCGCGACACCCGCGACCATCCCAACGGCGTGTGGACCCTGCCCCCGACCAACCGCCACGAGCCGGGCGATGCGGCCCGCTATACGGCGATCGGCGAAAGCGACCGGATGACACTGCGCTTCGTGAAGCCCTGATCGACCGGGATTGAGGATCGGCCTTGGCGTTAGGGACGCGCAGCCGCGTCCCGCCGTCCGCCTGCCGTGCCCCCGCCCAAGTTCCGACCCTTCGTTTCCATGCTGATCGCCTTCAACAAGCCTTTCAACGTGCTGTGCCAGTTCACCGACCGCAGCGTGCCGCCGCGGGCGACGCTGGCCGGGTTCGGGTTGCCGGCCGGGGTGTATCCGGCCGGGAGGCTGGACCACGACAGCGAAGGTCTGCTGCTGTTGACCGACGACGGGCCGCTGGCGCACCGGATCACCGACCCGCGGCACAAGCTGCCCAAGACCTACCGGGTGCAGGTCGAAGGCGCGCCGACGGCCGCGCAACTGCAGGCGCTGCGCGACGGCGTGACGCTCAAGGACGGGCCCACCCGGCCGGCGCAGGTGGCCTTGCTCGATCCACCGCCCGCACTGTGGCCGCGCGATCCGCCGGTGCGCTTCCGCAAGTCCGTGCCCGACGCC
Source organism: Luteimonas sp. TWI382 (assembly GCF_039674545.1). Taxonomy (NCBI): domain Bacteria; kingdom Pseudomonadati; phylum Pseudomonadota; class Gammaproteobacteria; order Lysobacterales; family Lysobacteraceae; genus Luteimonas; species Luteimonas sp. TWI382. Next base: position 9,817 of record NZ_JBDJNS010000017.1, on the reverse strand, counting down.
TGGCTGGAGTTGACGATCCGCGAGGGACGAAACCGCCAGGTCCGTCGGATGACCGCTGCGGTCGGGCTGCCGACGCTGCGGCTGGTGCGCGTCGCGATCGGTCCCTGGCAACTGGCCGAGCTGCCTCCGGGCGGATGGCGAGCAGAAGCGGGCTGAACGACGCCGCCCCTGTACCGGCGCCCATCACGTCACGTGCATTTCTGTTAACGTCTGGGTCGTTTTCGGCGTGAACTTGCACGCGTCCCCGACCCGCCAGGCTTTTCCACGGAGCTCCATGCCGTACTCCAGTCCCGTCAGCGGCCGCATCCTGGTGGTCGACGATCAGCCGGCGAACCTGCGCGTGGTCAGTTCGTTGCTGAGCCGTCACGGCTACGAGGTGACGACCGCGGCCGATGGGGCCGAAGCGCTGGCGCTGCTGTCGGACCTGCGTCCGGACCTGCTGCTGCTTGACATGCTGATGCCGAACATGGACGGCTTCGCGCTGCTGGGCGAGATCAAGCAGATCCCCGAGTTGCTGCGGCTGCCGGTGGTGTTTCTGACCGTCGCCCAGGACCGCGACCTGTTGTTGCGCGCATTCGATGCCGGCGCGGTGGACTACGTCACCAAGCCATTCATGCCCGAGGAACTGTTGGCGCGCGTGAATGCCCACGTCGGCCTGAAGCAGACCCGCGACCGGCTCGAACGCATCGCCCGCGAACGCCAGGAGCTGGTGAACCTGGTCGCGCACGACCTGAAGAACCCGTTGTCGAGCATCTGGTTCGCCAGCGACATGCTGCTCAAGGGCGAAACCAAGCCCGAGCGCGTGCCGCGCTACCACCGGATGATCCACGACAGCGCCGAGGACGCGCTGGGCTACATCCGGCGTTACCTCGAGACCCAGGACACCTCGCGCAAGGGTGAGGCGGCCGACAGTGCCACCGCACTGCGCGAGGTCGTCGACTGGCTGGTCGACCGCTACGCGCTGCAGTTCGAGGACCGCGGGGTGTCCTTGCAGACCCGGCTGCCGTCGGCCTCGCCGATGGTCGCGGTCGATACGCTGGTGCTGCGCCAGGTGGCCGAGAACCTGATCACCAACGCGATCAAGTACGCGCCCTCGAGCAGCGTCGACATCTCGCTGCGCGGCGGCGGTCCGGGGTTCTGGCAACTGTTGATCGAAGACCGCGGGCCGGGCATCGCCCGCGACCTGCAGCACGCGCTGTTCCGGCCGTTCCAGCGGCTGGCCCACGCGGGCAAGGACGACGGGCGCTCCAGCGGGTTGGGGCTGTCGCTGGCCAAGCAGATCATCGTCAACCTCGGCGGGCAGCTGTGGTACGAGGACCGCGAAGGCGGCGGTGCGCGCTTCATCATCGCGCTCCCCGAAGTCGCCGCCGAGCGCGCGCGGCCGACCGCCGCCAACTACGCCGCGCGGTCGCGCACGCGCGGCTTTGGCCCTGTTAAAAACGGGGGTCAGTGTGCAATTTCGCCTTGCGAATTTGCACTCTGACCCCGGTTTTTGTTCATTTTTCATCCCCACGCGATGTCGCAAAACGCGTACCGAACACATCGCCCTCGTTCCACCGCGGCGGCGTGTCGTCGTCGCCGATCAGGCGCGTGATCGCGGCGCTCACCCGCGCCAGGCGGGCGGCGTCGCCGTACTGGATCGGCAGGTCGACGTTGTCGCAGGGCCGGTGATAGCAGTTGCGCAGGAACCAGGTCGCCGCGACCCGCGGGTCCTGGCCCGCACTGGCCGACGTGACGCCGCCGTCGAGGTACAGCGCCGGCACGCCGGCGCGCACGAAGGCGTACTGGTCGCTGCGCACGAACGTCGCCTCCTCCGGGAACGGATCGGGCGACAGCGTAACGCCGACCTCCGCCGCCGCGCGCTCGGCCGCTGCCTTCAGGCTCGAATGCTCGACGCCGATGGCCACGATGTCGCGCGTGGGCGCGGTGAGGATCGGCATGTCGATGTTGAGATTGGCGACCGCACGGCCGGCAGCCGACGGCGGTCGGCGCGCCAGCCAGGTGGCGCCAAGCAGGCCCTGCTCCTCACCGGTCACCGCGGCGAACACGGTCGAGCGCCGTGGCGGCCGGCCGTTGTGCGCCAGTTCGTGCGCGGCCTCGAGCATGATCGCAACCCCCAGTGCGTTGTCGAGCGCGCCGTTGTGGATGCCCTCGCCGTCCGCGCTGGCTCCCAGGTGATCGAGGTGCGCGGTGTGCACGACGCTCTCGCCGGCCAGCGCCGGATCGCGGCCCGGCAGCCGGCCGACGACGTTGTGGCCCTCGCGCGTGTCAATGCGCGTGCGCGCGGCCAAGGTCAGCGTGCCGGGCAATGCGAACGGCGTCGCGGTGCCGGCGCGCGCGGCGTCGGCCAGTTCGGCCGCGGTGCGCGGGCCGTCGGCGAACACCAGGTCGGCGGCGGCCGCGGACACCACCGCCATCGCACGCAGTGGCGGGCCGTCGTCGAACGCGCGGCCGTCGTCGCCGCGCAAGCGCATCGCCGGCTGCAGCCCGCGCTCGAGCGTGCGCGCCCAGGGCGTGCCGGCCTCGTCGGCGGCGGTGTGCACCAGCACCAGCGCGATCGCGCCGTGGGCGGCGACCGCCTCGACCTTGCTGCGCAGGCTGCCGTAGTGCGCAGCCTGGGTGCCCGGGAAGCGGGCGGGCGCGCCGCCGAATGCGACTGCGATGCGCCCGCGCAGGTCGACGCCGCGAAAGTCGTCGTGGTCGAGCTCGGGGGCGTCGATCGCCTGGCCGACGAAGACCGCCGGCGCGCTGGCCTCGCTGCGCGGCGCGGCGAAATCGGGCAGCGGCAGGAACTGCTCGAACGGCCGCAGCGCGATGCGCCGCCCGCTGCGCTCGACCTCGAGCCGCGCACCGTCGCGCTCGACGCTGGCGCGCAGCAACGGTACGCGTTGCTGCCAACCACCGTCGTCTCCCGCCGGTTCCAGGCCAATCTGGGCAAAGCGCGCGGCGACATGCTCGGCGGCCCGCGCATAGCCCGCGCTGCCGGTGAAGCGGCCTTCCATGCGGTCGTCGGCCAGGGTGCGCACGTCGGCCTCGATGCGCTGGCCGGCCGGCGTGTCGTTGGCGACCGCGGCGGTGGCGGGCATCGCCTCGGCCGAGGCCGGGGCCGGCTCGCGTCCGCAGCCGGGCAGCAGTGCGAGCAGGCAGACGAGCAGCGCGAAACGGGGCATGACACGGGTCCGAGCGGGCGAGGCCGGACCGTAGCACAGGCCGCCGGCGCGGCCGCGAGGCCTGCACATCGGGCTTGCTAGCCTGCCGCGATGTACGACCTCGATCAGGTACACCGGCGCTACGGCGCGACCACCGCGCTCGACGGCGTCGACCTGCAGATCGCGCCCGGCGCGACCACCGCGCTGATCGGGCCCAGCGGCGCGGGCAAGTCGACGCTGCTGCGGATGCTCGTCGGCCTGGAATGGCCCGATGCGGGCGAGGTGCGTTTCGACGGCGCGCCGCTGCGCCGCGACACGTTGCCGGCGCTGCGCCGACGGATCGGCTACGTGATCCAGGAGGGCGGGCTGTTCCCGCATCTCGATGCCGCCGGCAACGTCGCACTGCTGGCGCGCACGCTGGGCTGGTCGCGGGCGCGGATCGAGGCGCGCATGACCGAGCTCGCCGCGCTGTGCCAGCTGCCGGCCGATGCGCTGCGACGCTATCCGGCGGAGCTGTCGGGCGGGCAGCGCCAGCGTGTGGGGCTGATCCGTGCGCTGATGCTCGATCCCGACGTGCTGCTGCTCGACGAACCGCTGGGCGCGCTCGACCCGATCGTGCGCCACGACCTGCAGGCGCAGATGCGCGCGCTGTTCGCGCGCCTGGGCAAGACCGTGGTGCTGGTGACCCACGACATCGCCGAGGCGGTGTGGTTCGCCGACACGGTGGTGCTGCTGCGTGCCGGCCGCATCGTGCAGCAGGGCCCGCCGCGCGCATTGCTCGACGCGCCCGCGGACGATTTCGTGCAGGCCTTCATGCGCGCCCAGCGCAGCGTCGACGAGGCGGCGCGGTGAGCGCGCGGCGCGCGCTGTTCGCGATGCTGGCACTGCTGGTCGGTCTGTTGCTGCCGATCGTGGCCGCCGCGCAGGCCGCCACGATCGGTTCGAAGAACTTCACCGAAGGCGTCGTGTTGGGCGAGATCGCCACGCTGGCGGCGCGGCAGGCCGGCGCCGAGGTCACCCATCGCCGCCAACTCGGCGGCAGCCGGATCCTGTGGCGCGCGCTGCTGGAAGGCGAGATCGATGCCTACGCCGAGTACACCGGCACGCTGGCCGACGAACTGCTGCGCATGCCGCGTGCGCAGCGCGCCGAATTGGACGCCGCGCTGGCCGAACGCGGCCTGGCGATGACCGCGCCGCTGGGGTTCGACAACAGCTACGCGATCGGCATGCGCCGGCAGCAGGCCGCGCAATTGGGGATTGCGCGGCTGTCGGACCTGGCCGGGCACCCGCAGTTGCGGCTGGGCCTGAGCAACGAGTTCATGTCGCGCGGCGACGGCTGGCCGGGGCTGCGCACCGCCTATGCACTGCCGCAGCGCCCCGATGGGCTCGACCACGATCTCGCGTATCGGGCGCTGGCCAGCGGGGCGATCGACGCCACCGACCTGTACGCGACAGACGCCGAGATTCCGCACTACGACCTGGTCGTGCTCGACGACGACCGCCACTACTTTCCGTCGTATGCCGCGGTCTATCTGTACCGTGCGGATCTGGGCACGCGCGCACCGGCGGTGCTGGCCGCGCTGCGCGGGCTGGAAGGCCGGATCGATGCGGCGACGATGCAGCGGCTCAACGCGCGGGTGAAGCTCGACGGCGTGCGCGAGGCGACGGTCGCGGCCGACTGGCTCGGGGTTGCGCCGAGCGCGGGCGATGGCCGCATGGCGCGCATCGCCCGGCGCACTGGCGAGCATCTGGCGCTGGTCGGCATCTCGCTGGGCGCGGCGCTGCTGGTCGCACTGCCGCTGGGCGTGGTCGCCGCGCGCCGGCCGCGGCTGGGCCAGGGTGTGCTGGCGCTGACCGGCGTCTTGCAGACGCTGCCGTCGCTGGCGGTGTTCGTGTTCATGATCCCGCTGTTCGGCATCGGCGCGGGGCCGGCGATCGCCGCGCTGTTCCTCTACAGCCTGCTGCCAATCGTGCGCAACACGCACGCCGGACTGACCGGCATCGCGCGCGAGTTGCGCGAGACCGCGGCGGCGATCGGGCTGCCACCGGCGACCCGGCTGCTGCGGGTGGAACTGCCGCTGGCCTTGCCGACGATCCTGGCCGGCATCAAGACCGCGGCGGTGATCAATGTCGGCACCGCGACGCTCGGTGCCCTGATCGGCGCGGGCGGCTACGGCCAGCCGATCCTCACCGGCATCCGGCTCGACGACCTGGGCTTGATCCTCGAAGGCGCGGTGCCCGCTGCGTTGCTGGCACTGGCGGTGCAGGGCGTGTTCGAACTGGCCGAGCGCGCGCTGGTGCCACGCGGCCTGCGGCTGGCCGCGCGGCGCTGAGCCTCAACCCGCGCGCAGGCGGAAGACGATGACAGTCGCGATCGTGACCACCGACGCGCCGCCTACGATCCAGAGCAGGTTGTAGAGCGTGAAGCGCCGGTTGCGCAGCGCCTGCGGGTCGCCGCAGGCGGCGTTGGCGGCCAGTTGCAGCCGGACCAGGCTGGCGCAGGCCAGCGGCATCAGCGCGATCCCCGACCAGTCCATCCACGGCGTCGTCGCCGGCCAGCGCTCGGCCACCGACGGACCGACGAACGCGGTACCCCAGGACACCGCCTCGCACAGCGCAAACACACTCGCCACCGCCATCGGCCACCAGCGCCGCGCACTGCCCGACGCGCGCAGCGCCTCGTCGATCCGACGCGCCAGCGCATGCACGGTCAGCCACGCGAACAACGCGCGCACGACCGGGCGCAGCTTGACGCGATGCACGGCCTGCCAGCGGCTCCAGTGCCGGTAGAACCAGTACATCTGGTAGAGCCCGAACGTCGCGACGTAGAGCACCACCAGTTTCAGCGGCGAGACCACGTAGAACGCATCGCCCGTCACTGCGGGTGCGCGCACGTCGGACTGCGGCGGGGCGAACGGATCGTCCGGCGCGTGCATGCCGGTCAGCCGCCGCCGGCGCGCGTCGCGCGCAGCATCGGGTTCATTGCGACAGATCCACGACGAAGGCCGGCAGCAGGATCGCCGCGCCGGCCAAGGCCCAGATCAGGCCGAAGATCACGATCCACGCCCCGTTGGCCCAGGTGAAGCGCCGGTTGCCCGCGCCGTCGGGATCGCCGCAGGCGGCGTTCGCGGCGCGCTGCATCGCCAACATCGACAGCGCGATCGGCACCAGCGCCAGCAGCGAGATGTAGTCGGTGATCGGCACGCCGATCCCGCCATCGGCCAATAGCGAGGTCACCGTGCTGCCGATCTGACACACGACGTAAACGGTCGCCGCCAGCGCCGGCGACCAGGCGCGCACGATGCCGAGCGCGCGCAGGCGCTGATCGATGCGCCGGGCCAGCGCATGGGCAAAGAAGATCGAGAACAGCGCGCGCGGTACCGGCCACACGGTCTCGTTGTGGGCGCGTCCCCACCGGCGCCAGTGGACGTAGAACCAGTACAGGACGTAGAGGCCGAAGGTGACGAAGAACAGCACGCAGAACTTCGTCGCCGAGACGACGTAGAACGGTTGCGCGTCGGCGGCGGTGGCCGGCATCGGCGCCACGTCCGCGGTGGGGGGCGCGTACAGATTGTCCGCAGATGCATCCTGCATCGGTGATGTCCTGTTTCGAGGCCTCGCGCATGGTAACGCGAGCACCTGAGGACGCTGTCCGCCGCGAGGGCTCGGCAGCGCACTCGGGCTGGCACCCATAGCGGGTCGGGGGGCGGACGCGCGCTGGGTGTGGCGCCACGTCCCTTCGAGGCGCCCGGGTACGACACCTGGCGCGATCTACCGGTGCGACCCCATGCGCAGTCGACAACTGGCCGGTCAGGCGCGAGCTGGGCGGAAAGGCTGGTCGAGGCAATGACGCCACATCAAGGCGCACCATTGAGCAATTTGGACTACTTAGATGTTCCATTTACTGCCAAACTAGCTTGAAATGTCTACTTTGATAGACCATTATCGACCGATGGACAGCGCCATCGAGCTCTATATCAACGGCACATGGCACTGCGCTGCCCGTATCGCGGTGAACGAACGCGCCGTGCGCTTTGAGTACCTGCCCGACTATGTCTTCGGCCACCTTGAGCACGCGCCGCCCGTGGCGCTTTCGCTCCCGGTCAGTATGGAGATCCACACCTGGTCGGGCGCTTCGCAGACGCCTCTGGCCTTCCTGTGGGATCTGGTGCCGCAAGGGCGCGGCCGCGAGCACCTGGCCGGCCTGCTGGGGGTTTCGGCCCAGGACGCCACACAGGATTTTTTCCTGGCCCAACACGGCGCCTTTGCGCCCATTGGACGTCTTCGTCTCGACACCGCCGTCGAGTTCTACCAGCGTCAGACCGGCGGCGCTCCGGCGGAGGGCTTCACGACGCGAGACATCAGCGAACGAACCGATGCATTTCTTGCGCAGCTCGCGTTGCACAACATGCTTGCGGCCGGCACACCCGGCGTGCAGGGCGTGGCCCCGAAGTTTCTGCTGACTCAGGACGAAGAAGGGCGTTGGTATCCCGATGCAGCGCTGCCCGATGCGCGGGCACGTGAGCACTGGATCATCAAGCTGCCGCGAGGCCGGGACCCGAGCGATCAGCGGATTCTTCGCCACGAATCCATCTATCTGCAGGCCGTTGGCGCCTGTGGCCTGCGTACGATCGACACGCCCGTCTTCAAGGACGGCATGCTGTTCCTTCGCCGGTTCGACCGACAGGTCGGCCCCGATGGTGTCGTCCATCGTCTCCATCAGGAGACGCTGTCGGCACTGGCCGGGTTACTGGGCTTCGGCCGCAACGCATCGCTCTTTGCGCTCACCGAACGATTGGCGGACATGGCGTCGAATCCGGCCCAGGCCGTCGCGGAATTCCTGTGCCGGGACGTCCTCAACCGGGCGCTGCGCAACCCGGACAACCACGTGCGCAACACCTCCGTGCAGCAATGTCCGGACGGGACCGTGCAACTGACCCCGCTGTACGACATCGGCCCGATGTATCTCGATCGCGAGCTGATCACCCGCACCTGCGACTGGCGTCTGCCCGAGGGCAGGATCACCGACGATTGGAACGTGATCCTGGAGCGATTGGCGCTGCACGACGACGTCAAAGTGAAAGTCGCCATCGCGCTCAAGACCTTCGGCGAGGAACACCTGCCGAAACTCGCCCAGGAACTGCGCATGCGAGATGCCGATGCGGATATCGTCGAGGCGTGCGAGACCGCGATCGGATTTCAGATCACCAAGCTTCAGGCCATTGCCCATGCAACGCCGACGCCCTGACAGCCAGACGGTCCGCCTGCTCAGAGACGCGCTGGCGGTCGACATTGCCTACGGTCGTCTCGACCTTGCGCAAGCCGTCAAGCGCATGCGCAAGATCAGCGGATTGACCCAGGTGCAGTTCGCCAAACATCGCGGCATGAGTCTACTGACGCTCAAGCGTATCGAGAGCGGTAAAGGAAACCCGACGGTCGAGACGCTCGAAAGCATCGGACATCTCTTCGGGCTTCGCGTCGCCTTCGTGCATGCGGATCCCAAAACGACCGCCCATTGGCTCGAACACGAAGACGCGCGCGACAACGCTCGTTGAGCGCTGGCAGAACGGGGCGCGCCTAACGCGACGCGGGCGGCGTGTCGTCGTCAAGGTCGCGCGCCCGGGGGCGCGCCGGGAACGGCAGCACGACGCCGCGCGTGTCATCGGCCGGCGGGCGCTGCCACAGCACCGGCACATCGTGCGGGGCTGGCGGCTCCAGCGTTTCGGCCTGCAGGCACGCAGCGCGTTCGGCCTCCGCCTCCTCGATCTCCCAGCTGTAGCGGCGGCGCGGCGGCTGCGGGTCGGCACGGCGGAACCAGAACGCCGCCAGCACGCCACCCAGTGCGCCGCCCAGGTGCGACTGCCACGACACGCCCGGCTCCTGCGGCAGGATCGTCAGCAACATGCCGCCGTAGAACAGGAAGGCGATCATGCCGGCGGCGACCGACGGCCGGTCGCGGCGCAGCAGGCCGAGCACGAAGATGAGGAACATCAGGCCGTGGGTCACGCCGCTGGCGCCCAGGTGGTGCGACCCCGGATCGCCGAGCAGCCAGGCGCCCAGCCCCGAGCCCAGCCACATCAGCGGCAGCCCGCGCAGCGTGGCCTTGGGATACACCGCGAGCGCCAGCGTGCCGAGCACCAGCAGCGCGCTGGCGTTGGCGATCAGGTGGCCCGGCGAGCCGTGCAGCAGCGGCGCACCGAGCAGGCCCATGAGGCCCGCCCATTCGCCGGGGCGCACCGCCAGCGCGCGCCAGTCGGCCATTGCCTGGATGCCGAAGGCGATGACCAGCAGCAGCACGAAGCCGATGCTGGCCTGCAGCGCGCGCGACAGCCGCTGCCGGTCGCGCGCGCGCTGGGCGGGCGAATCCTCGGGCGCTTCGGGCATGTCCAGATGCATCGGTCCAAGGTGGCGACAGATCGCGAGAACGCAAGCGACGGAAGCGATCGCGACAGAGGCCGCGTCCGACGAGCGCGCGGCAGCGGAGCGGAGACGACGCCGCGAGCGCGCTGGATGCTTGCTCGCGCCAGGCCCGTGCCCCCTCCCGACGCCTGCGGCGTCGACCTTGTAAGTTGCTTTTGCGGTCCGGGAGTTGGCATTTTTCGGATCGCCCCGTGCCAGACCGTCCGACCTTTGATCGATCAGATCGTGGGGGAGCTTGGGTCGGCATC
>NZ_JBDJNS010000016.1:0-79445 GCF_039674545.1 Luteimonas sp. TWI382 | reverse complement strand
TCTATGGCAATGCCGATCCCACCCTCACCTGGTCGGTGACCGAAGGCAGCCTCGTCGGTGCCGACACCCTCACGGGCGCACTCACCCGCGAAGCCGGCGAGAACGTGGGCCACTACACCATCGATGCCTCCGCGCTTGCCAACGGCAACTACGTCGTCACTGCCATCGACGGCGTGCTGACCATCGACAAGGCCAGCCTGACCATCACTGCCTTGGACGCGTTCAAGCCGATCGGACGTGCACTGACACCCACTGCCCACACTGTGGAGGGACTTCGCCGCGCAGACACCGTGCACTCCGTGCGGTTGCACAGCGCGGGTACGCCGGTCACTGCAGCACCGGGCCGCTACGCCATCGATGTCTCGGACGCCGCTGGCACGGGGCTGGACAATTACGTCATCACCTATGTCGGAGGCGATTTGCAGGTCGGCCTCGCCGACCGGGCACTGGCGGACGCGGCAGCCCGGGAGCAGCGGGGCCTACGAGCTGAGCAGACCCGGCGCCAGCAGGCCGCGACGACAGTACCTGCGGCGGACGGCCTGTTCAACGTGGATGGGGCGGGTGTGCACGTGCCTTCAACCGCGCGCTGCGCGCCGGAATGGCCGGCGATCGGTTGCGGGGACCGCGCGCCGGACTGAGGCTGCCGCCGGTGAATCGGTCGAAGCCGGTAGAGGAAGGCCCCCCGGCCCCGGCACCCGCCGGGTCCGGGGCCGAACCGCTATAATTGCGGCCTTGACTCCCTTCCCGACGCCGCCCGACCGGGCCCCGGCGCGGGCAGGCGCAACCGGAGCCCCCATGTCCTCGCAATACATCTACACCATGAACCGCGTGTCCAAGGTGGTCCCGCCGAAGCGGCAGATCATCAAGGACATCTCGCTGTCGTTCTATCCCGGCGCCAAGATCGGCCTGCTGGGCCTCAACGGCGCCGGCAAGTCGACGGTGCTCAAGATCATGGCCGGCGTGGACCAGGACTTCGAGGGCGAGGCCCGCCCGCAGCCCGGCATCAAGGTGGGCTACCTGGAGCAGGAGCCGCGTCTGAATCCGGAACAGACGGTCCGTGAGGCCGTCGAGGAAGGCGTCGGTGAGGTGCTGCAGGCCCAGGCCGCGCTCGAGGCGGTCTACGCCGCCTACGCCGAGGAGGGCGCCGACTTCGACGCGCTCGCCAAGGAACAGGAACGCCTGGAGGCGATCCTGGCCGCCGGGGACGCGCATACGCTGGAGAACCAGCTCGACGTCGCCGCCGATGCGCTGCGTCTGCCGCCGTGGGACGCGAAGATTGGCAAGCTGTCGGGTGGTGAAAAGCGCCGCGTGGCGCTGTGCCGGCTGCTGTTGCAGAAGCCCGACATGCTGCTGCTCGACGAACCGACCAACCACCTCGACGCCGAGTCGGTGGAGTGGCTGGAGCAGTTCCTCGCCCGCTATACCGGCACCGTCGTGGCCGTCACCCATGATCGCTACTTCCTCGACAACGCCGCCGAGTGGATCCTCGAGCTCGACCGTGGCCGCGGTATCCCGTGGAAGGGCAACTACACCGAATGGCTGACGCAGAAGGACGAGCGCCTGAAGCAGGAAGAGAGCCAGGAAAAGGCGCGCCAGAAGGCGATCCAGAAGGAACTCGAATGGTCGCGGCAGAACGCCAAGGGCGGCCGCTCCAAGGGCAAGGCGCGCCTGGCCCGGCTGGAAGAACTGCAGTCGCAGGACTACCAGAAGCGCAACGAGACCAACGAGATCTTCATTCCGCCGGGCGAGCGCCTGGGCAACTCGGTGATGGAGTTCAAGAACGTCAGCAAGAAGTTCGGTGACCGGCTGCTGATCGACAACCTGTCGATGATCGTGCCGCCGGGCGCGATCGTGGGCATCATCGGCCCCAACGGCGCCGGCAAGTCGACGCTGTTCAAGATGATCACCGGGCAGGAGAAGCCGGACTCGGGCGAGATCGTCATCGGGCCGACCGTGCAGCTGTCGTACGTCGACCAGAGCCGCGACAAGCTCGAAGGCAACCACAACGTCTTCCAGGAGATCGCCGGCGGCCTGGACATCCTCAACATCAACGGCGTGGAGATCCAGTCGCGCGCCTACATCGGCCGCTTCAACTTCAAGGGTCAGGACCAGCAGAAGCTGGTGGGCTCGCTGTCCGGTGGTGAGCGCGGTCGCCTGCACATGGCCAAGACGCTGCTGCAGGGCGGCAACGTGCTGCTGCTCGACGAACCGTCGAACGACCTGGACATCGAAACGCTGCGCGCGCTGGAAGACGCCCTGCTCGAGTTCCCGGGCAACACGTTCGTGATTTCGCACGATCGCTGGTTCCTCGACCGCATCGCCACGCACATCCTCGCGTTCGAGGGCGACAGCCACGTCGAGTTCTTCCAGGGCAACTACCGCGAGTACGAGGAAGACAAGAAGCGTCGCCTCGGCGACGACGCCGGTCCCAAGCGCCTGCGGTTCAAGGCCCTGAAGTGACCCCACGAGGCCCCGCTCACCCCGGGGCCTCGGCCCGGCCATGATCCCGACCCATCGCCTCCACATCTTCGGCGCGTCCGGCAGCGGCACCACCACGCTGGGCGCCGCACTGGCTGCACGTCTGGCGCTGCCGCACGTGGATGTCGACGAGGTCTACTGGAAGCCGACCGACCCGCCCTACACCGAGAAGACCACGCCAGGCGAGCGCATCGCAGCGATCGAACAGCGCCTCGCCGGTCACGACGGGTGGATCCTGACCGGCTCGCTGGTGAGCTGGGGCAGCAGCCTCGTTGCGCGATGCACGTTGGCGGTCTTCCTCTCGCTCGACGACGCCGAACGCATGCGCCGCCTGCACGCGCGCGAACGCGCCCGCTACGGCGACCGCATCGCACCTGGCGGCGACATGGTCGAGCACCACCGCGCCTTCATGGACTGGACTGCCCAGTACGAGACGGGCGGGCCGGAGATCCGCAGCCGGTCGATGCACGACCGCTGGCGGCAAACCCTGCATTGCCCAGTCCTGACGCTCGACAGCGGCCCCCCGACCCCGGCGCTGGTCGATGCCATCATCGCCCGACTCCCAAAACCGGGGTCAGAGTCGATTTTTCCCTGACCCCGTACCCACAACGCCCTCGGCGCACACTGCCATGAAATTCGACTCTGACCCCGGTTTTCCATGACGATCCAGACGCCTGATGAGCTCGAAGGCCTTCGGCGCGCAGGCGCGCTGGTGGCCGGCATCCTCTCCGCGATGCGCGATCAGGCGATCGCGGGCGTCACGCCGCGCGCGCTCGATGCAATCGGCGCCGGGATGCTGCGCGAAGCCAGCGCACAGTCGGCACCAGTGCTGACCTACGGCTTTCCGGCGGCGACCTGCATCAGCGTCAACCGGGTGGTCGCGCACGGCATCCCGAACGAGACGCCGCTGTGCGACGGCGACCTGGTCAACATCGATGTCTCGGCCGAACTCGACGGCTTCTTCGCCGACACTGGGGCGAGCTTTGTCGTCGGTACCGCCAATGCGGCGCAGCAGCGCCTGCTCGATGCGACCCGCGAGGCCCGCGATGCGGCCATCGCCCAGTTGCGCGCGGGCGGGCTGATCAACAGCATCGGCCGGACCATCGAGACGGTTGCCGCGCGTCGCGGCTTCCGGGTCATCCGCGACCTGCAGAGCCACGGGGTCGGGCGCGCGCTGCACGAGGCACCGGGCTCGATTCCGGGCTACTACGACCGGCGCGACACCCGCCGCTTGCACGCTGGCATGGTGATCACGGTCGAGCCGTTCCTGGCCACGCACAGCACACGCACCGACCCGCTCGACGACGGCTGGTCGCTGGTGTGCCCCAAGGGCGTCGGCGCGCAGTTCGAGCACACGGTCGTGGTCACCCACGACACCCCAATCATCGTGACCTGAGGACCACCATGCCCCGCTCCTTCATGCAGGCGCTGCGCGCGCGCTGGCAGGCCGCCGATACGCTGGTCTGCGTGGGACTGGACCCCGAGCCTGCGAAGTTTCCCGCCCGGTTGTCCGGCAATCGGGATGCGGTCTTCGCCTTCTGTCGCGACATTGCCGATGCGACGGCCGAGTACGCCTGCGCGTTCAAGCCGCAAATCGCGCACTTCGCCGCGCTCGGCGCCGAGGATGCGCTGCAGCGGCTGATCGCGCACCTGCATGCCCAGCACCCGGACGTGCCGGTGATCCTGGATGCCAAGCGCGGCGATATCGGCAGCACCGCCCAGCAGTACGTGGGCGAGGCCTTCGAGCGCTACGCCGCCGACGCGGTCACGGTGAATCCGTATATGGGCCGCGACTCGGTGCAGCCATTCCTCGACCGCGAAGACAAGGGTGTGGTGATCCTGTGCCGCACCTCCAATCCCGGCGCCACCGATCTGCAGGATCTGCCGGTCGCGCAGTGCGGCGCCACGCGCCCGCTGTACCAGCATGTCGCCGAGACGATCGCGCGTGATTGGAACACGCACGGCAACTGCGCCCTGGTCGTCGGCGCGACCTGGCCGGCGCAGTTGCGCGAGGTCCGGGCGATCGTCGGCGATCTACCGTTCCTGGTGCCGGGCGTCGGCGCACAGGGCGGCGATGTCGAGGCGGTCGTGACCCACGCCAGGAGCGCCGACGGCACCGGACTGATGGTCAGTTCCTCGCGCGCGATCCTCTACGCATCCAACGGCGACGATTACGCCGAGGCTGCGGCCACAGCGGCGCGCGAACTGCGCGACACGATCAACCGCCATCGCTGACGCGTCCGGCCACACACGCGTCGCCGGTCAGGCTGCCTGTTCCGGCGGAACGCCAAATACCTGGCGCAGATAGCTCAGGTAACCGGGGTCGTCGCACATGCTCTTGCCCGGCGAATCGCTGAGCTTGGCCACCGGCTGACCGTTGCAGCGGACCATCTTGATGACGATGTTGAGCGGCGTCGGACCGAGATCGTTGGTCAGGTGCGTGCCGACCCCGAACGCGACCTGGCAGCGGCCGCGGAAGTGGTCGTGGAGCCGCATCACTTTGGCGAAATCCAGGCCGTCGCTGAAGACCAGGGTCTTGCTCGCCGGATCGACGCGGTTGTGCTGGAAATGCGCGAGCATGCGGTCGCCCCAGACGAACGGGTCGCCCGAATCGTGGCGCACACCGTCGAACAGCTTGCAGAAGTACATGTCGAAATCGCGCAGGAACGCGTCCAGGCCGACCACGTCCGACAGCGCGATGCCCAGGTCGCCGCGATACTCGTGCGCCCAGGCCTCCAACGCGGCGACCTGCGAGTCGCGCAAACGCGGCCCGAGCGCCTGGAACGCCTGCAGGTACTCGTGCGCCATGGTGCCCAGCGGCGTCATGCCATAGCGGCGCGCGAAATCGACATTGCTGGTGCCGACGAACTGCGCGCCCAATGCCTCGCGCAGCAACGGCAGCATGTGCCCATGCCACTGCCGCGAGTAGCGCCGCCGCGTGCCGTAATCGGCGACCTTGCAATCGTCGAAGCCGGGCGTATCGCGCAGCAGCGCCGCCTTCGCCTGCAGCCGGCGCTCGCCCTCGGCGAAATCCGGCGCTGAGGTGTTGCGGAACCAGACCTCGTTGACGATCGCCAGCAGCGGCACTTCGAACAGGATCGTGTGTAGCCAGGGTCCGCGGATGTCGAGTTCGATCTCGCCCGGCACCGATGCCGACGGCCGCAACTCGATGTACTTGCGGTCGAGCCGAAACAGGCCAAGGAAATCTGCGAAGTCGGGCTTGATGAAGCGCAGGCCACGCACGTAGGCCAGTTCGTCGTCGGTGAAGCGCAGCGCGCACAGTGCGTCGATCTCCTCGTCGATCTCACCGAGGTAACGCGCCAGGTCGATGCCCGGCGTTCTACACTTGAACCGGTACTCGACGTGAGCACCGGGGTGCTGGTGCAGCACCGCCTGCATCATCGTGAACTTGTACAGGTCGGTGTCGAGCAGGGACTGGATGATCGCCATGGGGGAGGTCCGCAAAGAAAGCCCGGCTAGCCTAGCGCGTGGGCGATGGCGCCGGCGTCTGCACCGAGCAGCGGCGGCAGAACGCTTCGGTCCAGGCCTACAGCCGGCGCAGCACGGCCAGCGGGAAGCGCAGCCAGATCGCCAGCCACACACCGACCCGCTGCGCGGCGCTCCGGTGCGGCGCCTCGAAGCGGTTGAAGTAGCGCCACAGGCCCCGGTGCTTGTGCCACTCGACGAACAGCGGCCGCGCGCGGCTGGAAACGCCGCGGACGTGCAGCACCGCGACGTCGTTGGCAATCGCAACCGTGGCGCCCGCCTCGCGGGCGCGGCGGCACAGGTCGAGATCCTCGGCATGCAGCCGATAGCCGGTGTCGAAGCCGTCGATGCGATCGAACAGTGTGCGCGGCAGCAGCATCAGTGCGCCGGAGACCGCATCGACGCGTTGCAGCGGCTGCGCCGCATCGCGCGGCAGCGAGAGATCGCGCGCGGATGCGGTGCGCAGCATCGCGACGAAATCGGGATCCCGCCGCCGGGCGGCCGGATCGGCCACGCCGTCCTCGCCGAGCAGTTCGCTGCCCAGCAGACACGCCTTGCCAAGCGCGTCGGCATGCGCGCGAAGCCGCGTCAGCGTGTCCAGCTCGACCAGGCAATCGGGATTGACGAAGGCGATCCACGGCGCGTCGGCATCGCGGGCACCCTGGTTGCAGGCGACCGCGAAGCCAGGATTGTCGGGATTGCCGATGAAATGCACGCGCGGATCGAGCGAGGCGTGCCGCTGCACGATCGCCAGAGTCTCGTCGATCGACCCGTTGTCGACGATTCGGATCTGCGCCACGCCAACGGCCTCACGCAGGTGGCGCAGGCAGGCGTCGATCGTGCTCGCGCTCTGGTGGGTGACGACGACGGCGACCACATCGGCCGCAGGTGTCGGGGGCGACGTTGCACTCATCGCGGGGAGGTCTCGGCCTCGGTCTGTCCGGCCGCTGCGTCCTCGGGCAAAGGCCTGTCGTCCGGGTCCCCGGATGCGGCATGCCGGCTTGAGGTCGCGTCGTCGCCTGCATGTCCATCGCCCGCATCAGCGAGGTCATGCGACGCAAACAACCCATGTTGCGTCGGTGCGTTTTCGAGCGCTGCATAGCGGCGCTGCAACTGCGCGCGACAGGCGTGCAGCGGGTCATCCATCAGATACGTCGCCAACCGCGCATGCCACCCCGGCCAGCGGGCCGCGAGCGCGTCCATGTCGCCCTCGCGCGGACCGCCCTCGCCGCCGCGCGCGACGAACGCGGTCTCGCACAGCGCGTTGCGCCAGCCCAGGCCGGCCATCCGCAGCGACAGGTCGATCAATGCGGCATACCAGGATCTGTAGCTCGCGCCATCCAGCCCGCCGGCCTTGCGCCGGGCATTGCCGCGCAGCAGCACCGCGTGGTCGATCGCGGCCGGCAGTTCGGGATGCAGTGGCGGCAACTGCTGGCAGGCGCGTGCGAGGCGCAGCGGATCGTCTGGCACCGGCGCGATCTCGCCGATGCGGGGCCACGAGGCCGCCTCGCCAGCGTTGCACCAGGGGGTCGCGGTCGCGATCGAGGCGTCGCGCGCGAAGCACGCGGCCAACTCGACCAGCCAGCCGGGCAGCGGTACCGCATCGGGCGCGAGCACGACGACATCGGCATCACCGCAGGCGCGCAGCACATCGTCCAGGTGCGCGACTTCGCCGACCCCACGCTGGCGGCAGGTGTAGTCGGCCTGCAACGGGGTCTGTGCCAGCCAGCGCTGCACGATCTGCGCGCCGCGCGGCCCGATACGCGCATCGTCAGCCAGCCACACCTGCGTGCCGGCAGGCGTGCCGGCGTCGAGCGCAGCCAGGCAGGCGTCGAGCGCATCGTCGTCGTGCCCGACCGGCAGCAACACCACCGGCAGTGCCGTCATCGGCGCGCGTCCCCGATCATGTCAGTCGCGCGGCTGCAGCGGCTGCAACGCGCGGAAGCGGCGCCCGTACTCATCGGTCAACTGGCGAGCTTCCTGTGGATTGCGCACGATCGTCGGTGTCAGCAGCACGATGACTTCGCTGCGTTCGTTGCTTGTCGCCTGCGAGCCGAACAGGCTACCGATCACCGGAATCCGGCTCAGCCCGGGCAAGCCCTTCGACGACCGCCCCACCTCGTCTCGGATCAGCCCGGCGAGCATGACGGTGTCGCCGGCCTGCACCGCCGCTTCGGTCTTCAGCCGGCGGGTGTCGATGCGCACGTTGCCCTGTGCATCCGCTGTGCTGCTAGGGCCAGGCGAACTGACTTCCTGCACGATGTCCAGAAACACCATACCATCGCGGGTCACGCGCGGCCGCACCTTCAGGATCGTGCCAGTCTCCATGTACTGCACGTTGGTGTAGCTGCTGTCGCCGAGGATCGGATTGACGCTGGTCGTGGAGATCGGAATGCTCGCACCGACGTTGAACTCGGCCATCGCATTGTTGCGCACGAACACCGACGGCGACTGCAGGATATTGACGTCGGTGACCTGATCCAGTGCGCTGATGACCGCGGCCGCGTCGTTCTTGACCAGCGTCCAGGCCAAGCCAGGGCCAGATACGCCCCCGATGCTGGCACCCAATGTGCTCCACCGACTCGGGCCACCGACTCCGGCCACGCCGCCACTGGGCCCAAAAGGGCCCAGGCTGTTGTCGGACATGCCCTTCTCGATGAACCAGTTGACGCCATACTCGAGCTCGCCTTTGAGCGTCACCTCCACCACCTGCGCCTCGATGTGCACCTGCGCGGGCATCACGTCGAGCCGTTCGACGACGTCGCGAATCGACCGCCACGCAGCCGGCGTGGTGCGCACGAGCAGCGTATTGGTCTCGTCGACCGCCGACACGCCGACGCGGTCGCCGCCGACCTCCAGCGTCACGCTGCTGGGGCCGTCCTGGCGCTCGTCGAGCTGCATCTGGCCGATGTCCCCGCCACCACCGCTCCGCATGCCACCGCGGCCGCCACGGCCGCCGCCCATCCCGGAGTTGCTGCCCAGGCTGCCCGACGACGAATCGAGGCCGCCGCGGCCGCCCGACGTGCTGCCGTCCATGCCGCCGCTGCGCAAGGTGTTGCCGCTCAGCCCAGGCATCAGCGAGGCGCTGTCCTGGCCGCTGCTGCCACCGCTGCCGCCGAACACCTCCGACAGCCGCTGCGCGAGTTCGCGTGCCTTGATGAATTTCAGTTCGAGCGAGAACAACCGCGGCTCCTGGCCGGCGTTGTCGATGCGCTCGAGCCACTGCTGGATCTCGCCCAGGTAATCGGCCTGCGGCGTGATCACCAGCACCGCGTTCGCGCCTTCAAGTGGCATGAATCGGAACATGCCTGCGACCGGCGACTCGCTGTCCTGTCCGAACACCTTCTCCAGATCGGCGACCACCTGCGTGGCCTTGCCCGACTGCAACGGGAACACGCCGACCGACATGCCCGAGAGCCAGTCGACGTCGAAGATCTCGATCGTGCGCAGGTAGTTGTCGAGTTCGGAGCGGCTGCCTGAGATCGTGATGACGTTGCGCGCGTTGTCGGCGCCGACGATCGCGTTCGGGCGCGCGTAGGGCTCGAGCACCTTCTCCATCTCGGTCGCCGAGATGTAGAGCAGCGGTACCGTGCGCACTTCGAAGCCGCGCGCCGCACCGGTCCCGCCGGTGCGTGGCGCCACGGTGCCAGTGGCGAGTGCGGTGTCGGCCGGCACGATGTTGTAGCGGCCGTCGCTGTAGATCATCCGGGCGTTGTTCCAGCCCAGCACCATCTCCAGCAGGCTCAGCGCCTGTGCCGCGCTCACCGGTTTGGGCGTGGCCAGCGTGACTGTGCCCTGCACTTCGGGCGCGATGACGTAGTTCTGGCCGAGCATGTCACCGAGGATCGCCTTGGCGACCGCATGCACGGACTCGCCCTCGAAATTGAACGAGGCCTGCCCGGTGGTGGTGCCGCCGAGTGTCGGCGGTGGCGCGGCCGCGGCGCCGCGATTGATCACCGTGCCGCTGCCGCGACGGATCTGCGGACGCGGCCGGTCGTCGTCGTCGACCAGCGACTGCACACGCGGCCCGTCGGCCACGCCCGTGGCGTCGGCCTCCACCCCCTGGCGAAGATCGGCGTCGCGCCGAACGGTCGGCGGCGGCGCCGTGGCGCAGCCGGCGAGCAACGCGATGCAGATGCCGATCGCGAGCGTCCTGGACGGAAGGGCGGGAGTCATCGAAAGAGGCTTCATCGACTGGAGTCTACGGATCCTGGACGGGGGTGGGCGACGGCTGCGGCGAGGGCGACGGCCGGGAGGGCGGTTGTTGCTGCTGTTGTTCCTGGCGCAGGCGCGCGCGTCGCTCCTCGATCCGGCGACGGATCGCCTCGACCTGCGCTTCCGCCGTCGCGGCCACGTCGTTGCTGGCCGCCTGCGCAGCGCCCGGCGGTGCGCGATTGCGCCCGCCTGCGCCGCGCTGGCCACGTCCGGCATCGCCGGACTGCGGGATGTCGGGGGGCGGCGGATCGGTCGCGGGCGGCGGCCGACGCAGCGGCATCTGCACCGCGCGGTCCTGGGCGACCGGCGTGGTCATCGGCGTCGGCGGCTGGCCACCGGTGCCGTCGAACACGCGCAGCTCCAGTGTGCGTGGACCCTCGGGACCGTTGAACACGGCGCTGCGCGATTCCACGCTGCCGAGCACCCAGCCGGGCGTGGTCGGCGGCGCCTCGCCGATGCGCAGGCGGATCGATTCGCCGCCCCCGCTGGGTTGCAGGATCGCCATCGCGAAATCGGACGTCAGCAACACGCTGGTCAGCACGAAGTCGAAGCCCGACGCGGCCTCGCCGCCTTCGTCCTGCGGGTCGATGAAGAACGGATGGGGCTTGCGGTCGGCCGAGAACAGCGGTCGCGCCGCGATCTCTCCGTACTGCGACAGCGGTGGCTGGGGGACCACGTCCGGCATCGCCGACGCGGTCGCCGCCGACGGGTCGCCGTCGTCCTCGCGCTGGCCGATGCGCCCGCCCAAACCGGCCAGGGTCAGCACCAGGAACAGCAAGGCCCACGCCGCCACGGCGCCGATCAGCCAGGTCCGGGGATTGAGCCGATCAACCCGCACCGGTCGCCGCCTCCGCGCTAGGCGCCGCCGCGGGGGCGGACGGACCGGGCAGCACATAGCCCGACAGGTCGAAGCTCACGTCGACGCCGCCGCTGGTGGCCCCGGCAGCCAGCGTGTGCCGCTGGCTGAGAATGTTGAGATTGTCGACGAACAGCCGGGGCGTGCCCGCTTCCAGCGAATGCAGCACCGCGGCGAGCTCGGGCATGCCGCAGCGCAGCCGCACCTGCACGGTCGCACGCGGGTAGCGGTCGTTACGACCGCCAGCCAACGGCGAGCGGTTGCTGATCGCGCAACTGCGGTTGCCCGGACTGGCTTCGAGCACCGCGTTCTCGAGCCGCTGCACCAAGGCCGCCGTCGCCAGTTCGACGCTCGCCTGCGGCATGAAGCCGGGCGCCGCCGCCATCGCCTCGCGCGCGCGCTCGAGTTCGGCGCGCACCTGCGGCGCCTGCTCGAGCTCGCGACGGATGCGCAGTTCGCGCTCCTGCAGCGAATCGATACGCGCGCCCAGCTCGCGCATCGGCTGCGTCCACCAGGGGTGCAGCAGCACCAGGTAACCAAGCAACAGCGCGCCCAGGAGCAGGCCCAGCGCCAGCCAACGGTCGCGCGCCGGCACCGGACTATCGGGCATCGTCGGCACGGGCGGCCTCCTGCGGTGGCGGCGCGGTGGGCGCGGGCGGCGGCGCAAGTTCGGCGGTCAAGGTGAAGCGATCCGAGCGCGTCCGCGGGTCGTTCTGCAACGCCCCGGCGAGCGCCGGCGAATGCCACAGGGGCGACCCCTCCAGTTGCCCGACCAGCGCCGAGGCCTCGGTGCTCAGGCCGATCAGCAGAATCCGGTTCCCCTCGATCGCCGCCTTCTCCAGCGAGGTGCTGTCGGGCAGCCGCCGGCTCAGTTCGTCGAGGACGGCCACCGTGGTCGGCCGCGCAGCCCGCTGGGCCTGAAGAAACGCCATGCCCTCGCGCAGGTCGGCCAGTTGCTGGCGCTGCGCGGACGCCGCGCGCGCACGGATCGCCTCGGCTTCGACCTTCGCCTGCAAGGCATCGGCCGCGGCGGCGCGGTTCTCGCGCATCTGCCACAAGCCGGCCATCGTCAGCAGCACGGCGATCGCCGCGAGCAGCCATTGCAGACGACGCTGGGGATCTTCGCGTCGGCGCCGGCGCTCGGCGTCGATCAGGTCGACGCCGAGCGGGCGGTCACCCTCGGCCAGATCGATACCGGCCAGCGTCGGCGCCAAGGCACCGAGCGCCGCGAGCTCCGCTTCGATCGTCGCCCGCGGTACCACCACCAGTTCGACCTCGAGCTGGCCGTCGCCGCGGCGCCCCAGCAGGCGGTGCCCATGACGCACGTCGCCGGCGGCGAACGGCGTCTGCCGGTCGATCTCGAAGCCCAGCACATCGTGCAGGCGATCGGCGGCGGCTTCGGGCAGCAGCATGCGCCTGCGCAATCCCGCCTGGGCGGGCAGCAGCAGCCAGCGCGGCGTCCCGGCCAGGCGCTCGCCGAGCAGCGCCGCCAACGGATCGCCGGCACGGCCCGCCAGTTCAGCAAGCGGCACCTGCGCCAGGTCGCGGGTCTCGCGCGCTTCGTGCAGGACCAGTCGCAGGCCATCGCCCTGCGGCTGCAGCAGGAGACGACGGCCGGACAGCCCGAACAGATCGCGCACGCGCGGCGGCAACCAGGTCGCGAGGGCGGTGCGCCACCACGCCAACGCACTGCGGACGCGGGCCCATGTTCGCCCGTCCGGGCGCCAGCCACGGCGCGGCGGCGCCGACGCGCCCGGGGATGCAGGTGTTGCGGACATCATCGCGGTGAAGCTCCCTCCTCCCAACGCAGCACGCTGTATGCCGTGCCCGGTACGGCGCCAGCGCCGGTCCTGACCACTGCCCGCAATCGCGCGCTCCGCCCCCCTTCGAGCTGCGCACGGCTGTCGATACTATACGTGCCGCTGCCGCCGCCCAGCACTGCCTCGGCAAGCAGTGCGCCGGTGGCCGCGCGTGCGGCCAGAATCGGATCGGCGTCAACGCCCATCGCCTGCAGCACCACCGCATCGGCGAATTGCGGATCGGGCGAAGGCAGACGGCCGTACACCGTCAGGTGCGGCGCCACCGCCTCGAACAGCGCGGGCGTCATCCCGAGCACCTGCTGGACCTCGGCCACCGTTTCGAACGGCGCGTTCTTGGCGCCGTACGCGCGCCCTTGCGCCGCGTACTCGGCGCGCTCGGCGCCGCCCACCGGCTGCACCAGGTCGTCCTCGTCGCGCCAGTCGACGATCGCGCCGGCCACCTGGGCCGCCACGTCGGGCTCGGCGCCTACCGCGTGCAGCAGCGCAGTCAGCAAGTCGCTGCCGGCCGCGTTCAGATCGACCTTTCCCGTCTCGTCGACGATCCGGATGTCCACGGGCATATCGTGGAACTGCCAGGCGTAGGGCCGCCCGTCGGGCTGCCAGCGCAGGGTCGGGTCCGGCAACGCAAGCCGCATCAACGCGTACTCCAGGCCCGCCCGCGCGGCGGCATCGCCCACGGTGCCACGTGCCAGCACGCGCCCCTGCTGGTTCTCGATGCGTGCGCTCAGCGCGAAGGCGCCGACCAACGCCGACAGCAGCACGATCAGCCACAGCACCAGCAGCAGGGCCGCGCCCCGGCTCCGGCTCATGGCAAAGCCTCCTGCTCAGGCTGGCCGCTGCCCTGCGGCAGGGTGACGACCAGCAGCGGCCAGGCGCCGTCGCGCTCGGTCTCGATCGCGATCTCGACCTGCAATGGCAGGGTCGCCGGCCCCCAGCGCTCGCCCCATTCGCCGAGTTCGCCGGTGGTGTCGAAACCTCGATAACGCAGGCGCAGTGCAGTCAGATCGTCGATCAGCGGCTCGGGCGGGCGCGGCGCGGCGTCCTCCACCGTCCGCCCCCCCAGCACCATCGCGAACGCTGCGGTCAGGCGCTGCGGCTTACCGTCATCGTCGACCGCGAGGTCATGCAGGTGCGGCCCGCCCTGCCCCAGGTAGTCCGGCAGGTCGGCGACGAAGCGCAGCCGTTGCGATTCGCCGATAAAGCGCAGCGGCTGGCCGGTGGTCTCGTCGACATCGAAGCCGATCGGCAGCGCCGAGGCGATCCGGCGGCGCAGGAAGCCTTCGACCGCGCGCATGCGCTCGCTGCGCTGGGCCAGCGTCTCGCCGCGCTCGACGGTCGCGGTGGCCGCGCGCAGCGTGGTCAGCGCGAGCGCGAGCCCGGCGGCCAGCAACGCGGTCGCCACCAGCACTTCGATCAGCGTGAAGCCGCGGGCGCTGCGGTTCATGGCGTGGCCGGACCGGCCGCATCGGGAGCATGCAGCCGCAGTGTGCGCAGTTGCAGGCGCTCGCGTGGGCCGGCCTCGCCCCAGTCCATTGCCAGCGTCAGTTCGTACAACTGCGGTCCGCCCTGCGCGAGCGGGGCTGCGGGCGGCAGGTCGGGGTCGACGTACGGCGCCATCGCGAGCGTCCAGCGGTAGCGGCCGTCCTCGAAGCTGCCCGTGCGCTGGCCCGGCGCGACCGGGATTGACAGGCCGACGCCGTCGAGCAGCGAACGCGCGTGCAGCGCGGCGCGCCCGGCATCGGCCGACCAGCGGACCTGCCGGGTGCCGTTGGACAGCGTGCCCAGCAACAGCATCAGGCCCAACCCCAGCACGGCGAAGGCCACGATGACCTCGATCAGCGTGTAACCGGCCTGGCCGCGTCCTGCGCCCGGCCGGTTCACTGCTCGCCCCTGCCCAGCCGGACCTCGCCGGTCAGCCAGGCGACATCGACCTGCCAGACCGCGCCGCGCAGCATCACCCGGATCCGGCCGCCAGTGGCCGCGCCGTCGGCGAAAAATACGATCGCGCCCTCGCTCTGCGAGGTCTGCAGTTCGCGCGCGCCGGTGAATTCGACATCGAGCTTGGCCGGAATCTCGCCATGCCGGCCGTTGGGCGCCTGCCAGGTGCGCGCCTGGGGATCGAGCACGAAGCGCTGCGGCTCGCCGGTCGCGATCGCCTGGGTCCGCGTGTAGCGTAACTGCGCGGCCAGTTGCTTGGCGGTCGACTGCAGCGCGATGCGGTCGAAGCCGCCGCTCATCGCGGCCGCGGCGAGCACGCCGGTCACCGCGATCAGGCCCACGACCAGCAGGACCTCCAGCAGCGAGAAGCCGCGCTGGCGTCCCGGCGGCGCCCGGCCCGAAGGCGGCTGCGGCACCGGCGGTCGCGGCCGCCGCGGGATCATTCGTAGCGGATATCGGCGTTGACGCTGTCGCCGCCAGGCTTGCGGTCGGCGCCGAAGCTGACGATCTCGAAGGGCTGGCCGTCGCCCGGCGCGCGGAATTCGTAGGAGGTGTTCCAGGGGTCGCGGAGTTCGCCTTCCTTCGCGTACGGCCCGAGCCAGCCACCGGCATCGCCGGGCTGGACGACCAGGTCGTTCAGGGCGTTGGGCAAGCGGCCGGTGTCCATCTCGAACTGGTGGACCTTCTCGGCCAGGGTCTGCACTTGGGCCTTGGCCAGGTTGACCCGGGCGCGGTCGCCGCCGCCCAGGATCCGGCTCGCGGCGAAGGCGACGATGCCGCCGATCAGCACGACGACCAGGATGATCTCGATCAGGCTGAAACCGCCCTGTTGCGTCTTGCGGACCCCGCGACGCGATCGGAGGGAGTGGTGCATGGGACGCTGCCTCGTCTTGGGATCGAGTCCGGATTGTATGCCGCACGGACGACCGACCGGGAAGCCGGCATCGGCACGATCGGGGCCACCGCCTTGCTCGCCCACCTAGTTGCAAATGATTCGCATTTGATATCATCGCCATCGCCGCCCAGCCCGACACCGTCAATGCCCACCCCCGCTTCCCCGACCGCCCGCGCCCAACGTGACCGGACGCCGATCGCCGTCCGCCTGGACGTGCTGTGCCGCGTCCTGGTCGCAGTACCCGGCAACTACGCGGCCACCGCGTTGCTGGTCGTGGCGATCGCGCGACTGTGGCCCGGCAGCGCGCTGTCGGCCGCGGTGACGGCGACACTGCTGTCGTTCGTGCTGTTCGCGGCCGGCGTGATGGCCACGTTCGCTGCGCGCGACGGCCTGCGGGCAGGCATGTGGCTGGCCGGCATCGCGGGCGTGGCGGGCACGGTCGTCGCACTGACCGGGGCGCCGGCATGAGCCGCGGCTTTCGCCAGTCGCAGGCCTGGCTGCACACCTGGAGCGGCCTGCTGGTGGGCTGGGTGCTCTACGCGATGTTCCTGACCGGCACCAGCGCGTACTGGCGCGAAGAAATCACCCGCTGGATGACGCCCGAACTGGGCGCGCCGGTCGAGGCCGCGACCGCCACTCGCCAGGCGCTGGCCTGGCTGGAAACGCACGCCCAGGGCGCGGACGCGTGGACCGTGCAGTTGCCCGGGCCGCGCACCACCGGCACCCAGGTATCGTGGCGCATGCCGGGGCAGTCCTTCCGCGAGGCATACGCCTCGCGCACCTGGCTGGATGCCGATGGCCACGCGGTCGCGGTCCGCGACACCCGCGGCGGCGATTTCTTCTACCGGCTGCATTTCGACATGCATTACATGCCGGTGCTGTGGGGGCGCTGGCTGGCCGGCATCTGCGCGATGTTCATGCTAGTGGCGATCGTCAGCGGCGTGGTCACCCACCGCAAGATCTTTGCCGACTTCTTCACCTTCCGCCGCGGCAAGGGCCAGCGCAGTTGGCTCGACGGCCACAACGCGCTGGCGGTGCTGGCGCTGCCGTTCCACCTGATGATTACCTACACCGGCCTGATCACGCTGATGGCGCTGTACATGCCGTTCGGCGTCGATGCCCGTTACGCCGACGAGCAGGCGTTCTACGCCGAACTGTTCCCGCAGGCGCCGACCGTGACGCGCAGCGGCACGCCGGCGCCGCTGGGCGACATCGAGGCGATGCGCGTCCGCGCGGCCGCCGACTGGCAGCCCGACCGCGTCGACACACTACGCATCGACCTGCCCGGCGATGCCGCCGCGCAGGTCGTGGCCTCGCGCAGTACCGATTCGCGCATCATCTATGACTTCGAATCGATCGCATTCTCGGGCACCAGCGGCGAGCTCGTCTGGCGCACACCGCCGCAAGGCGCGGCGGCCGACACCCGCGACGGCATGGTCGGGCTGCATGCGGCGCGCTTCGCACCGATGACCATGCGCTGGCTGTTCTTCCTGTCGAGCCTGGCCGGCACGCTGATGGTCGCCAGCGGGCTGGTGCTGTGGACGGTGAAACGGCGCGCGCAGTTGCCCGACCCGGCACGCCCGCACGTCGGCTTCCGGTTGGTCGAATCGCTCAACATCGGCTTCGTCGCCGGCCTGCCGGCCGCGATGGCGGTGTTCTTCTGGGCCAACCGGCTGCTGCCCTTCGGCATGGCCGAGCGTGCGCAATGGGAGATCCACTTGTTCTTCCTGTTCTGGCTGGCGTGCGTGCTGCACGCCTGCGTGCGCCGGCCGGTCGCGGCCTGGCGCGAGCAACTGGCGGTCGGCGCCCTGCTGTTCGCAGCGCTGCCGGTCTACAACCTGATCGCAACACGCCACGGGCTGTTCGCCAATCTCGCCGCTGGCGACACGGCGATGGCGACGATGGACATCGGCCTCCTGGTCCTTGGCGCGATATTGGGCTGGATGGCTTGGGCAGTCGATCGCCACGCGCGCCGCGCCCCCGTACGACCGCCACGGCGCGCGCGCGTCGGCGATGCGCAGGTGCCGGCATGAACGGCGCACAGGTCGTGCTGGCCATCTTGCTCGCAGCTGCCGGCTTCACGGCGCTGGCGCTGGCGATGGACCGCCACCACGCTGCGGTGCTCGGCGGCCCGCTCGCGCCTGCGCGGCGGCGCGCATTGCGCGGGGCAGGTGCATTCGCACTCACGCTCGCCGCCGCGTTGTGCGTACATCTCTGGGGCCCGGCGCAAGGCGCCGTCGGCCTGTGGGGCGTGGCGAGCGCAGGCGCCGCGACCGTGCTGTTGTGGCTGCGCTGGCGTGAGCCTGCGCGTGCTGCGCGGCCGCGCAGCACGCGGTGATCGACACCGCGTGATCCGTCGTTGCAACGTGTGCAGAGATGATCCGCTGCTTCCAATCACCCAATCCCCATCACGAGGGGCGGCGTTTCACCCGATCACACTGGTCAGGTCGTAGATCGGCACCAGCACCGCCAGGATCACCACCATCACCACCAGGGCGAGCAGCATCGTGATCGCGGGCACCAAGGCCGCGAGCATGCGGTCGAGCGACTGCCCGGTCTGTTGATCGAAGGTGTCGGCGGTGCGCATCAGCATCGCATCGAGGGCACCCGATTCCTCGCCGACCTGGACCATCTGGATCGCCAATCGCGGGAACCGGCCGCCGCGCGCGAGTGCCGACGACAGCCCGACGCCGTTCTTGACCTCCGCAGCCGCCGCCTCGACATCGGCCGCCAGCGCCAGGTTGCCCAGCACGTTGCGGCCGATGCCCAGCGCCGTGATCAGCGGCACGCCGTTGCGCAGCAGTGTGCCCAGCGTCCGCGCCAGCCGTGCGGTCTCGATGCGCGCGGCCAGCGGACCGGCCAAGCGGCGCTCGAGCAGCCAGGCATCGAAGCGCGCGCGAAACCGGGCGTCGCGCAGCTTCAGCGCGAAGGCGTAGGCCGCGACCACCGGCACGATCAACAGCACGATCCACCAGTCGCGCACGAAGCTGCCGACGCCGAGCACCAAACGCGTGAACACCGGCAGCTCGGCATCGAGGCTGTCGTACATCGCCGCGAACTGCGGCACGACGTAGCCCAGCAGGAACATCAGCGAGGCGCCGACCATGACGATCAGGATCGCGGGATAGATCAGCGCGTTGACCACCCGGCCCCGCAAGGCGCGCGCACGCTCGAGATAGTCGGCCAGCCGCTGCAACGTGTCCTCCAGGCTGCCGCCAGCCTCACCGGCGCGCACCATGTTCACGTACAGCCGCGAGAAGGTGCCGTGCTGGCGCTCGAGTGCGGTCGACAGCGACACGCCACCGCGGACCGCATCGCGCAGTTCGGTGATCGTGCGCTTGGCCTCCGGTTCCTCAGGCAGATCGAGCAGGATCGTCAGGGCGCGGTCGAGCGGCTGCCCGGCATGCAGCAATGTCGCAAGCTGCTGGGTGAACTGCACCAGCCGTTGGCCGGAGAACGGCTTGGGCTTGAACGCCGCCCGCCAGTCGCCGAGTCCGCGTGCTTCGCTCGCCGGACGCGCCTCCACCGGCAGGTGGCCCTGCTCCTGCAACCGCAGCGCGACCTCGGCCTCGCTGGCGGCATCCATGGTGCCGTCGAGCACTTCGCCGCGGGTGTTGAGGGCCTTGTAGCGATAGAGGGTCATCGCATCGTGCTGGGTGTATGGCGGTCGGTGCTGTGCGATTCGTACGGCATCAGGCTTCCTCCGTCACCCGCAGCACTTCCTCGATCGTCGTCAGCCCGCGCAGGGCCTTGGCGATGCCGTCTTCGTACATCGTGCGCATGCCAGCGCGGCGCGCGAGGTCTTCGAGCTCGCCCATGCCCGCATGGCGCATCACCGCGCGCCGGATCTCGTCGTTCATGACCAGGAACTCGACGATCGTCGTGCGTCCCAGGTAGCCGGTCGGCGCCGCGGCCGACGGACCCGGTCGGTAGAGGTGGATCTCGCCCTCGGGCTGATGGCGGCGCAGCTCGAAGCGCTCGATCTCCTCGGGCGAGGCCGCATAGCGCACCGCGTGGGTCGGTTCGAGCCGGCGCACCAGGCGCTGGGCCAGGATGCCGTTGACCGTGGACGTGAGCAGGTAGTCCTCCACGCCCATGTCGAGCATGCGGGTGATGCCGCCGGCGGCATTGTTGGTGTGCAGCGTGCTGAGCACCAGGTGTCCGGTCAGTGCTGACTGGATCGCGATGCGCGCGGTCTCCAGATCGCGCATCTCGCCGATCATGATGATGTCCGGATCCTGGCGCACGATCGAGCGCAGCGCATTGGCGAAGTCCAGGCCGATCTGCGGCTTGGCCTGGATCTGGTTGATGCCCTCGATCTGGTACTCGACTGGGTCCTCGACGGTGATGATCTTCACGTCCGGCGTATTGAGCTGCGACAGCGCGGTGTAGAGCGTCGTCGTCTTGCCCGAGCCGGTCGGACCGGTCACCAGCAGGATGCCGTGCGGTTGGTCGAGCACCTTCTGGAACTGCGGCAGGAATTCGCCGTCGAAGCCCAGCCGCTGGAAGTCGAACACCACCGTCTCGCGGTCGAGCAGACGCATCACCACGCTCTCGCCGTGCGCGGTCGGCACGCTGCTCACGCGCAGGTCGAGCTCCTTGCCCTGCACGCGCAGCATGATGCGTCCGTCCTGCGGCAGGCGACGCTCGGCGATGTTGAGCCGGGCCATGATCTTGATGCGGCTGATGACCGCGGCGGTCAGATTGACCGGCGGGCTCTCGCCATCGATCAGCACGCCATCGACGCGGTAGCGGACCTTGAGCCGGCTCTCGAACGGCTCGATGTGGATGTCGGAGGCGCGCAGCTCGACCGCGCGCTGGATCACCAGGTTGACCAGCCGGATCACCGGCGCTTCGGACGCCAGGTCGCGCAGGTGCTCGACATCGTCGACATCGCCGCCGCCCTCGCCGTCGGCCGACTCGACGATCGTGCCCATCGCACTGCGCCCCTGGCCGTGCCAGCGCTCGATCGCATCGTCGATTTCCGAACGCAGGCCCACCGCCGGCACCGGCTCGCGCCCGGTCGCCAGGCGCACCGCATCGCGTGCGTAAGCATCAAAGGGATCGGACATCCACAGACGCAGGCGGCCATCCTGCTCGCCGATCGGCAGCACGTGGAACTGGCGCAGGAAGCGCACCGACAGCGGCGTCGCGCCTTCTGCCAGCTCGGGCGGCTCGTCGGGCAACTCGCGACCGGCCAACAGCGGCAAGTCGAACTCCGCAGCGCAGGCTTCAGCATGGTCGCGCTCGGACACCAGGCCCAGCCGGGCCAACAGCCCCAGCAGGCTGCCCCCCGCCTCGGCGTGCAAGCGTTGCGCACGGGCGAGATCGACGTCTTTGAGCCGGCCGTTGTCGCGCAGCCGCGCGATGACCCGCAGCTCCGGCGCAGCGGACGACGCCTCGGACCCCTCCAGCACGGCATTCACCAGACACGACCCCAGCGGCGATGGACCGGGCGACTGTAGCAGTTCGGTCGCAGCCGGGGCTCAGCGCGGCGCGTCGTCCCGTGCCGGGCGGTGCAGATCGTCGGGGGGCGGATCCTCGCCGTCCTGGGCCGCTGGCGGGCGGCGGCCCTCGTTCGCTGGACTCGGGACGTAGTAGCCCACCCGCTCGAAGAACCGGCGGTAGAAGCCGGCATCCTGCACGGTGCTGCTGGCCACGCGCACCAGCGAATCTTCGCGACTGCCGATCGGCACCGACAACGAGCCGAGCGCACCGACGCCCAGGCTCGCCGAGTTCGAACTCTTGCGCAGCACGTAGCGGTCGAGCAGCGCACTAACGAACAGCAACGTCCGGTCGCTGCCGCGCGGCACGCACGACACGCGCACCGACAGTTGCGTGTGCACCTCGTCCTCGGGCTGGAAGTTCTTGGTCGCTTCGACCGCGTCATCTCCTGCCTTGCCGACCGCGTAGCCCTGCCCGAGCAATGCCAACCGGGCCGCGCTGCAGGCCTGGGCCGGCGGCAGGGCGTAGGTGCGCGAGTAGATGTCGTCGGCATCGAACGATTCGCCCATGAATGGCACGTCCTCGCGCACGTTGCGCCCACAGCCGGCCAGCAACACGACGGCGACAGGCAACAACACCAGGGCGGGCAACAGACGGAAGCGAACCATCGCAGGCGTACCGAACGGACGAGCCGCGGATGATAGCGACGACGACCGCCGGCGCCCTCGACATCGCCTGCACGGTTCATCGTTCAGCAGGCCGTGCCGGGCGCTCGCGTTCAATGCACGGCCGGCGCCGGGTCGTTGCGCGTCCGCCGCTCGGCCTCGAGCCAGTCCAGGTGCGCGGCGAGCGTGCGACCGGCCGCCTGCGCCTCCGCGCACGCGGCGGCGTCGAGAACTTTGGAAACCGACAGCCGGGTCCGCACACCGGCCCGCCCCTGCACCGCGGCGGTGTGGCGCAGCATCGCCAGCAGCATCGCGGCGCTCGGCGTACTCGCCACCGGGCGACCGGCGAGCACCATCGTCCACTCGCCGTCTTCCAGCGTCGCACCGGCCAACACGCGACCATCGCCGTCGCGCAGCTGCGCATGGATCGGCGTACCCTGCGCGCGGCGGGCGGCTTTCTCGACCGGGGAACGGCGCGGACCGGAAGGTTTGGACATGGCGATCTGGGCGGGAACCTGGCGCGACAGTATCCCAGATGCGGCCTGTACCGCTCGGGCCCGCCCGCTACACGCACAGAGAGAGGCCGACCGTGCGCGACGCCTTCCGTGGGCGACTCCGCATCCGCCCGAAGTCGGGCCGCACGCGTCCAGAACCGGGGTTAGAGTGCAATTTCGCCAGGCGAAATTGCACTCTGACCCCGGTTTTTCGGGTGGGCGGCCCCTGCGCCACTCATCCGAAGTGAACGCCAACGCCCGCCTTGATTCGGGAAAAGCGCCGCAAAAAGCCCGCGGCTGGCCGCGGGCTCGAATGGTGGACCGCACCCGCGTCCTTGCGGGTGCGGCGGCGGTCTTAAACCACCGGAGCCGGCGCCGTGAACTTCGCCTGCAGAGTCACGTTGCTGTAGGCGCGCGTGCCGGCCAGCTTGATGTAGTAGATGCCCGCGGCTGGCCGATTGATCCGGACAGTCTCGGTGTTACCCGGACGCGTCGAGTTCCAGGTCCCGGTCTGTGCCGGCGCCTCGTCGAGGCTGACATGGAGCGAGACGTCACCGCTGCCACCACTGGTGGTGATCGTCAGCGCGCCGGTCACGCCAGCCGGCACTTCGATCGAGTACAGCGTCTCGCTGCCCGCCGTACCCGCCAGACTGCGCATGGGCACGCCATTGCTGATCGGCGTCGAATCCGGCGCGCAGCTCTCGACTTCCGGATCGCACGGCGGCTCGATGGCCTTGAGCACCGCGGCGCCGGCATTGACGATGCCCGGGCCGATCGGCTGGCTGGTCGACGGGGCCACCGTGAAGGGCGTGACGGTGCGCTTGAGCACATCGAGCACTTCCTCCGGGGTGAGCAGCGGCAGCTCAGCGGCCAGGCGCGCGCTCTGGATCAGCGCAACCACGCCAGCGACGTGCGGCGAGGCCTGCGAGGTGCCGGCGGTGCCGTAGGTCGGCGCGCCGGTGATGCTGGCCAGCGGCGTGGGCGTCGTCGTGCTCGGGTTCTTGGCCTGCCACACGAAGCCGTCCTCGATCTGCGTACCCGAGCTGCCGTCGTTGGCGTAGACGCCGCCGCCCGGTGCCGAGATGTCGATGCCGGTGCCGTAGTTGGAGTAGTAGGCACGGCGGCTGGTGATGCCGTTGGAGGCGACTGCGATCGCGCCCGGGCAGTTGGCCGGCGAGAAGTTCGCCACGTCGGCATTGCTGTTGCCCGCGGCGATCACCACGGTTGCGCCGAGCGCATTCGCCTGCGCGATCGCGTCGGCCTCGGCTGCCGAACAGGCCCCGGTGCCGCCCAGGCTCAGGTTGATGACATGCGCGGGGTTGGCATTGGCCGGCACGCCATCCACGTCTCCGCCCGCCGCCCAGATGATGGCGTCGACGATGTCCGAATCGTAGCCACCGCAATGGCCAAGGACGCGGACCGGCAGGATCTTGGCGCCGTAGGCAACGCCGGCGACCGCGACACCGTTGTCGGTCCGCTGCGCACCGGCGGTCCCGGCGACGTGGGTGCCGTGCCAGCTGCTGTTGCGCTGTTGGCAGGTCTCCGCGCCGGGGTAGCCGATCGTCCAGTCACCCAGGTCCCAACCGCCCGCCACGCGGTCATCGGTGGTGCGGCCAGACACGAGCTTGTCGGAGATGAAGTCGTAGCCGGCATCGCCGAGCGAGCTGTCGATGTCGGGGTGTTCGGTAATGCCGGTGTCGAGCACCGCGATCGTGATGCCGTCGCCGTCCGTGAGGTCCCACGCGGCGGGCGCGTTGACGCCGCCGCGGTTGGGGCCGCCATCGCCGGTCACGGTGCCGTCGGGCGCGAGCATGTGCCACTGCCATTCCAGCCCCGGATCGTTGGGGACGTAGGCTGGCTGCACCGGCGCGGCAGCGATCTGGCGCAGACGGTCTGGCGCGACCGACTTGACGTTCGGATCGGCGGCGATCTGGCGCATCAGGGCTTCGGCGGAGACACGGTCCACGCCCTGGGCCAGGCGCATCACCTGATGCCCGGTCGCGAGCGTGCGCAGGTACTGCACGTTGTTCGCCTTGGTGGCACCGCGCACGATGCCCGAGCGGGCAAGCGCGGTACGCACACCCGCAACCGCTGCCTGCTGGTCCTGCCGCTCCCGCGCGCCATCCCGATACTCGACGATGAAGCGTCGGATCGGGGTCGCGTCCGATTGCTGCAATGGCACCTCGGCCCCCGCCTTGTCGGACGGGCGCTGGGTCTTGCCCGCATGGACGGCACCGGTGGCGAGCACCGCACCGACCGCGATGGCCAGGGCGCTGGGGATGATGCTGTTCTTCATTTTGGACCCTCGTTGAAGTTTTGGACCTCGGAAGCGTCGGCACGGCAGCACAAGGCCGCCGCCCCGACGGACGTCGCATGGATGGCAGCAGGTGGCCCCGATGCCATCGAACCGCGGACCGGCGGGCAAAGCCCACCGGTCCCCGCGGGATTACCAGCCGAAGCCGGCGCCCACACCCACGGATTTCTCATCGCCGCTGAACGCACCGCCCACGGTGATCGTGGCGCGTTCGCTGATCGCGCGCTGGTAGCCGAGCGACAGCGCGCTCTCGCCGCCCTGGAAGCCGACACCGACGCCGACGCGGTTCTGCGTGCGGATGCCGGCGGCGCTGGTGGCCATGTTCAACATCGCGGCCCCCATCGCGCCCTGACGGTCGATGCGACGCTCGGTGTCGTAGAACCGGCGATCGACATCGCCCTTGAACGTTTCGAAGCTGTCGTTCCAGGTCGCAAACTTCTGGTCGGTGTAGGCCTTGGACGTGGCCACCGCCTGCGTCGCGGTGGTGTCGGCATAGGCCTTCGCCTCGCTGACCCCTGCGTTGACCTGGCCGACATTGGCCGCGTCGGTCGCAGCGGTACCGGCCGCGACGTTGGTGATCTGACGCTCATTGCCCGCGCTGCCGACCGAGACGGTGTTGGCGCGGTCGGCGACCGAACCCTGTCCCAGCGCCACCGCCCCCTCCGCAGTGACCGACGCCCCCTGTCCCAGCGCCGTACCCGACGCCGCGCTCACGCTCGCACCCTCACCGACAGCCACTGCGTTGGTCGCCTCGGCGGTGATCGTCGTGTTGGCACCGAGCGCCGTGCTGCCGTCCGCGTACACCTTGGCATTGCCGCCGATGGCGGTGTCGTTGGGACCATGCGCGTAGGCATCGCCACCCACCGCCACGCCATTCTGCCCCCCGGTCTGGGCACCGTCACCGACCGCGACACCGTTGGAGCCGTCGGCGATCGTCGCCGGCGTATCGCCGCCCACCGCCACTTGGTCATTGGTGCCGGCGCCGGACTCGATCACCGTCTCGACCTGGCCCACACGCGTCTTGAGCTCGGTGATCTGGTTGTCGAGTGCAGCGAAGGTGTCGCCGATCGAGGTGTAGCTGGCGCCCTGGATCGCGTAGCTCGGCATGCTCAGCGTGCCGGCGGCCGTCATCGTGACACCACCGCCGAAGATGTCGGCCGCCGACTGCATCGCACCGTGAAGCTGGCTTCCGTTGATCGCCTGGGTGCTCGTCGCCGAGACGTCGCCGTTCTTGACGTTGGAGATCACCGTGCCTTCATCGGCCAAGGTGATCGAGCCGTGATCGGCGTCGTCGAAGGTCACCGCGTTCGCAGTGACGCCTTCGATGTCGCCGATACGCCCGTCGAGCGCGTCAACACGACCTTCCACGATGCCGACGCGCTCGTTGGTTTCGAACAACTGGCTGCCGTTAACGGCTTCGGAACTGTCGGCAGCGACCTCGCCAGCCGCGACATTACCGATCACCGTGCCATCGCCCCCCCCCAGCGTGACTCGGGCTTTGCTCTCGTCGTCGTACACCAACGCAGTCTCAGCCAGGTTGCCGACGCTGTCGGCGACGCTGTTGAGTTGCGCCAGATTCACCGCGTCGGTGTCTTCAGTACCGGCCGCGACGTTGGTGATCTGACGCTGTCTCGCCTCATGCGTGACGCCGTACTCGTCGGTCCACACCGCCGACGCACCGACTGACACTGTGCCGGCCCGGTCCGCGCGTGCGCCTTCGCCGAGGGCAACGCTACCTTCGGACACGACGCTGGTGTTGGCACCGAGCGCGAGACCGCCCTCGGCATCGACCATGGCACGGGAGCCCAGCGCTACCCCGCCATCCGCAAGGCCTAAGGCGCCGCGTCCCACAACGATCGCGCCAATGCCGTCAGCGAGCGACGTCGCGCCGATCGCGATCGCCTGGTCAGCAGTGCTCAACGCACCACGTCCCACAGCAATGGCGTTGAGGCCATCGGCCCATGTGTCCATGCCTAACGCGGTCGCGCCTGATCCGTCGGCCCAGGCGCCATAGCCGAACGCCGAGGCATTCGCCGACGTCGCCCATGCGGACGTACCGTATGCCGTGGCACCGTTGGCGGTCGCCCAAGCGTAAGCGCCGGTCGCGGTGGCATCGTCGCCACTGGCCCAAGCATTGCTACCGACGGCTGTGCTCCAGTTACCGGTGGCCCGCGACTTCACGCCGCCGGCATAGCTGTTGTCACCCAGCGCCTGGGCACCATTGCCCAACGCGGTGGCATTCTGTCCCGTCGCAAGCGCGCCCGAGCCGACAGCAGTGCCACCCGCCTCAGCCTGTGTCGATACCAGCACAGCCTCGCCGTCTTCCATGATCGGACTGTTGAACTCGTCGTAAGCCTGGCCAAGGCCGCCGATTGCGACCGCGCCCTCCGCTGCGGCGAAGCTGTTGAAGCCAATGGCCACACTGTTCGCTGCAGACGCGTGTGCACCACTACCGAACGCCGAGGCCCCCAGCGCCGACGCGAGCGCCGACTCACCTGCCGCCGTCGCGTAATCGCCATCCGCATGGGCGGCGCCTTCGCTGTCCTCACCGCCCGACGCGGCGAAGTACTTGTTGTACTGGGTCGCCTGCTCGAGTTGCGAAACATTGACCGCATCGGTCGCCTGCGTACCCGCCGCGACGTTGGTGATCTGCCGCTCGCTGCCTTCCGCGCCGATCGACACACTATCCGCCCGGTCGGCCACCGAGTTCGCACCCAGCGCCACGCTGTTGTCGGCCGACGCGTCGGCCAGGAAGCCGATTGCGGTCGAGTCGACGCCGCTGGCCGAACTGCCGCTGCCCAGCGCCGAGGCACCATCCGCGGTTGCGTAGGCCAACGCGCCGACGGACGTTGTCTGCACACCCGTCGCCTCGGCCAACGTACCGACAGCAGTCGCGCCGACGTCAGTCGCCCAGGCGCCGTTGCCCAGCGCAGTCGACGCCACACCGCTGGCCTCGGTCGTCTGCAGGATCAAGCCCGGGAAGCCGATCAGCAGGTCGCCGTAGTCCGCGATGCCGCCGACCGCCAGGCCGTAGTCGCCGCTGGCGACGCTGCCGTAGCCCACCGCGGTGGCGAAGCCGCCGGTTGCTTCAGAGAACGCACCCAACGCACTCGATCCGTCGGTGATCGCACTGCTGCTGTAGCCGAGCGCCGTCGACTGCGCACCCGTCGCGCTGGCCGCCGCACCAGTGGCCGTACTGAACGCACCGAGTGCCTGCGCACCGGCGCCAAAGGCAGACGCGCCGACTTCGCTGGCGGTCGTCGTCTGGTCGAGCACCACCTCGCCATACTCGTTCTCGTAGTACAGCCAACCGCCAACGGCCGTGCTCGAGTCGCCCTCGGCGACCGCGTTGTAGCCCGATGCCGTCGCGTACTGACCGCTTGCGCTCGCGCCGCTGCCGAAGGCCGACGAACCGACACCCGAGGCATAGGTCGTCGAACCCATCGCGGTCGCATAGTCCGCTTCGGCAATCGCATTCGAGCCTGCTGCGATCGCGTCCTCACCTTCGACATAGGCCTCGCCGTCGCCGGTGGCACGGAAGTAGCGGCCCGCGAGCAGGGCGCCATCCGCGGCAGCATTGAGCTGCGCCAGATTCACCGCATCGGTGTCCTCGGTGCCCGCCGCGACATTGGTGATCTGACGCTCGTTGCCTTCCGAACCGACCGACACGCTGTCCACTCGGTCGGCGACCGAATTCGCGCCCAACGCGACGCTGTTGTCGGCCGATGCGAACGCGTTGACGCCCAATGCAGTGCTGTCGTCGCCTTCAGCAGTGGTGTAGTAGCCCACCGCAGTGGCACGATCGCCGCTGCCCCAGGACCGCGCACCCACCGCAGTCGAAGTCTCGGCCTGGGCATAGGCGAAGTAGCCCAGCGCCGTCGCGCCCACCCCGTCGGCCTGCGCCAGGGCGCCGATCGCAGTGGTGTAGTTGCTCCATGCACCCGATCCCGAGCCAAACGCGGAAGCAGCCGTGCCAGCCGCTTCGGCTGGGACCAGGAAGCCCAAGCCAGGCACCAGATCTCCCATACCGCCAACCGCCGTACTGCCCGCACCGCTGGCCACCGCGCCCCAGCCGACCGCCGTGGCGTACTGGTTCGATGCCTCTGTCGCATATCCGAGTGCAGTGGCACCTCGACCGCTCGCGACGCTGAAGCCACCGTTCGCGACGCTGTAGTCGCCCGCAGCCTCACTCGAGTAGCCAGTCGCCGTGGATTGCAGACCGCTCGCGCTCGAGGCTGCGCCAGTGGCCGTGCTGAATCCGCCAGTCGCCTGCGCGCCTGCACCGAATGCCGAATCGCCGACTTCAATGGCCATTGTCGTCTTGTCGAGCACGACGCCGCCGTTTTCATCCTCGTAGTACAACCAGCCACCAACCGCGGTGCTCGAGTCGCCGTCGGCCACCGCGTTGTAGCCCGACGCCGTCGCGTACTGACCACTCGCACTCGCGCCACTGCCGAACGCCGACGACCCAACGCCCGAGGCGTAGGTGGTCGAACCGACTGCGGTCGAGTAATCCGCTTCGGCGATCGCATTCGAGCCCGACGCGGTTGCGTCTTCGCCCTCGGCGGAGGCTTCGCCGTCGCCGGTCGCACGGAAGTACTGGTTGTAGGCGGTCGCCTCCTGCAACTGGCCCAGGTTCACGGCGTCGGTCGTCTCGGTGCCTTCGGCGACATTGGTGATCTGCCGCTCGTTGCCCGCCGAACCGACCGACACGCTGTCCTCCCGGTCGGCGACCGAACTCGCACCCAGCGCCACGCTGTTGTCGGCCGATGCGCCGGCCAGGAAGCCGACCGCCGTCGAATCCACTCCACTGGCCGAACTACCGCTGCCCAGCGCCGACGCGCCGTCCGCGGTCGCATACGCCAGTGTGCCCAACGATGTCGCCTGCACCCCGGTCGCCTCGGCCAACGTACCGACTGCGGTCGCGCCGAGGTCGGTTGCCAGTGCGCCGTTGCCCAGCGCGGTCGATGCCACGCCGCTGGCCTCGGTCGCCTGCAGGATCAAACCGGGGAAGCCGATCAGCAGGTCGCCGTAGTCCGCGATGCCACCGACCGCCAGGCCGTAGTCGCCGCTGGCGACGCTGCCGTAGCCCACCGCGGTGGCGAAGCCGCCGGTTGCTTCAGAGAACGCACCCAACGCACTCGATCCGTCGGTGACCGCACTGCTGCTGTAGCCGAGCGCCGTCGACTGCGTGCCCGTCGCGTTCGCCGCCGCACCAGTGGCCGTGCTGAACGCACCGAGTGCCTGCGCACCGGCGCCCAGCGCCGACGCGCCGACTTCGCTGGCCGTCGTGGTCTGGTCCAGCAACACGTTGCCGTTCTCATCCTCGTAGTACAGCCAGCCACCAACCGCCGTGCTCGAGTCGCCTTCAGCCAGCGCGTTGTAGCCCGACGCCGTCGCGTACTGGCCGCTGGCGCTCGCGCCGCTGCCGAAGGCCGACGACCCGACGCCCGAGGCGTAGGTCGTCGAGCCGATCGCGGTCGAATAATCCGCCTCGGCGATCGCATTCGAGCCCGACGCGGTTGCGTCTTCGCCCTCGGCGGAGGCTTCGCCGTCGCCGGTCGCACGGAAGTACTGGTTGTAAGCCGTGGCTTCCTGCAGCTGGCCCAGGTTCACGGCGTCGGTCGTCTCGGTACCTTCGGCGACGTTGGTGATCTGTCGTTCCTCACCTGCCGAACCGACCGACACCGTGTTGTCGCGATCAGCCGTGGAGTTGGCGCCCAGCGCCACGCTGTTATCGGCCAAGGCCGTGCTGTAGAAGCCCACCGCCGTGCTGTTCTCGCCGCTGGCCCACGACTCGGCGCCCAACGCGGCGGCATTGGTGCCGGGCGCATAGGCGAAGTAGCCCAGCGCGACGCTACCTTCGCCTTCG
The DNA here is from genome assembly GCF_039674545.1 of Luteimonas sp. TWI382. NCBI lineage: Bacteria > Pseudomonadati > Pseudomonadota > Gammaproteobacteria > Lysobacterales > Lysobacteraceae > Luteimonas > Luteimonas sp. TWI382. The sequence continues at coordinate 48,967 of NZ_JBDJNS010000016.1, read as the reverse complement.
GCCTCGGTGAGGGTGCCGACCGCGGTGCCGTTGGTTCCCGAGGCGATCGCGCCGCTGCCGAACGCGGCCGCGCCGTCGCCCGAAGCCCGGGTCGAGACCAGCAGACCCAGGCCGGGGATCAGATCCGCCGGCCCACCGACGGCGACGCTGCTCGCACCACTGGCGATCGCCTGCGTGCCGACCGCCGTTGCATAGTCCGCCGAAGCCGTGGCGATCGCACCGAACGCAGACGACTGCGCGCCCAGCGCCGACGCGCCCACGCCATAGGCCGACGACGCGAAGCCCGCGGCCTCCGCACTTGCGCCAACCGCAGTGCCGGCCACGCCTGCGCTCGTGGCCGAGGTCTCGACCGGCTGCCCACCGAGCGTCAGCAGCGGCTCGCCATTCTCGTCGACAGCATTGCCCCCCACCGCCACGCTCGCCGCACCATGCGCCTCGGCGCCTGCGCCGAACGCCGCACTGTTCTGCCCATCGGCCACGGCGTTGAAGCCGACCGCTGTCGCATTCTCCCCGAGCGCGAACGCGCCGCTGCCGAACGCCGACGCGCCCTGCGCCGAAGCCAGGGCCGATTCGCCCGCCGCGGTGGCGTAGTCGCCGTCCGCATAGGCGGCGTTATCGCTGTCCTCACCACCCGACGCGGCGAAGTACTTGTTGTATTGGGTCGCTTCCTCGAGTTGCGCGACGTTGACCGCGTCAGTCGCCTCGGCGCCCGCCGCGACATTGGTGATCTGCCGCTCGCTGCCCGCCGCACCGACCGACACGCTGTTCTCGCGATCGGCCACCGAGCTCGCACCCAAGGCCACGCTGTTGTCGGCCGACGCACCGGCCAGGAAGCCGATCGCCGTCGAATCGACGCCACTGGCCTCGCTGCCGCTGCCCAGCGCCGACGCGCCGTCCGCGGTCGCGTAGGCCAGCGCACCGAGCGAGGTCGTCTGCACACCGGTCGCTTCGGCCAGCGTACCGACCGCGGTCGCGCCGAGGTCGGTTGCCAGTGCGCCGTTGCCCAGCGCGGTCGATGCCACGCCGCTGGCCTCGGTCGCCTGCAGGATCAAACCGGGGAAGCCGAAGACCAACGCACCGTAGTCGGCGATGCCGCCGACCGACAAGCCGTACTCACCACTGGCGACGCTGCTGTAGCCCACCGCGGTGGCGAAGCCGCCGGTTGCTTCAGAGAACGCACCCAACGCACTCGATCCGTTGGTGACCGCACTGCTGCTGTAGCCGAGCGCCGTCGACTGCGTGCCCGTCGCGTTCGCCGCCGCACCAGTGGCCGTACTGAACGCACCGAGTGCCTGCGCACCGGCGCCCAGCGCCGACGCGCCGACTTCGCTGGCCGTCGTGGTCTGGTCCAGCAACACGTTGCCGTTCTCATCCTCGTAGTACAGCCAACCGCCGACGGCCGTGCTCGAGTCGCCCTCGGCGACCGCGTTGTAGCCCGACGCCGTCGCGTACTGGCCGCTGGCGCTTGCGCCGCTGCCGAAGGCCGAAGACCCAATGCCGGATGCATAGGTCGTCGAACCGACCGCAGTCGAATAGTCCGCTTCGGCGATCGCATTCGAGCCCGACGCGGTCGCGTCTTCGCCCTCGGCGGAGGCTTCGCCGTCGCCGGTCGCACGGAAGTACTGGTTGTAGGCCGTCGCTTCCTGCAACTGGCCCAGGTTCACGGCGTCGGTGACGTTCTCGCCATCGGCAACATTGGTGATCTGGCGCTCAGCACCTTCAGAGCCCACCGAGACGCTGTCCTCGCGATCGGCCACCGAGTTGGCGCCCAGCGCGACGCTGTTGTCGGCCGACGCCACAGCGCCAGTGCCGACGGCGGTCGAGGCGACACCACTGGCCGCGCTGCCATTGCCGAGCGCCGTGGCTTCCTGTGCACTCGCAGACGCCAGCGCGCCGACTGCGGTCGACCACTCGCCCTCGGCCGCCGCCTGGAAGCCGAGTGCGGCCGACATACCGCCGCTGGCAATGCTTTCGGCACCGATCGCGCTCGCGAGTTCGCCCGACGCATCGCTGCCATAGCCCGCCGCCGTGGCTTCGATCCCGGATGCGCTGCTGCCCGCGCCGACGGCAACGCTGCCATCACCGCCGGCCGTCGCATCCGAGCCGGCGGCGAAGGCGACATCGCCGTCGGCAGCCGCCGCACCTTCGCCGGTCCCCGCGACGTACTGCGCAGTCACATCCGCGACGGCGGCAACGGCATCGAGCTGCGCGCGGTTCACGGCATCGGTGGCCTCTACGCCCGCGGCCACGTTGACGATCTGGCGCTCCTCGCCTTCGGCACCTACGGACACCGTATTGGCGCGGTTCGCGCGCGAATTGGCACCCAGCGCGACACTGTCGGCGGCGATCGCGCGTGCATTCGCACCGAGTGCGAGCGCCTGGAGGGCCGTGGCGCGGGCCGACGCGCCGAAGGCACCCGAGGCGAACCCGGTGGCGACCGTCTGCGTGCCCACGGCGGTGGACGTCACACCGCCCGCCTGCGCTGCACCACCAATGGCGACCGCCCCCACCGCAGCACTCGCGCCCCCCGGCACGATGCATTCGTAGGTCACGCCGCCAACCGTGCACTCGGCGAGCTCGCCGATGGCGACCTGTGCCCAGGCAGCAGGCATGGCAGCCATCAGCGCCAGCGCCAGCAGCGCGGGCCGTGCGCTCCGACCGACGGCGATGGCCGCACCGACGCCGTCGCCGGTCGCCAGTTCGGAGGCGACGACGATCTGGCCGAGCGACTTGTTCCACACCTTGCGATAGATCCGGTTCATACGGCTTCCCCTCGGAGTGCTTGTTGGTCTGATGGAATACGGGCGAAAAAAAAGCCGCAGGTCGACGATCGACCGAGCGGCTTTGCGATGGAATTCAGTGGGGCTGGGAACCCGCGCCTGGCGCGGAACTGCGCCTTGCAGCGCGAACTTCATGAATGGCGAGTGTACGCAACTTGAATCGTCCCCAAACGACCGACCGGATGCCGACTCTCCTCAGACTGACGCGTCGCGTCAAGGGGCACTGCCGCAGGAGGTCAGTTGGGTGACGAAGGGGGCGCCTCGCGGTCGTTTTGCAGTCGACGTCGAGCCGAAGCGGCCAGGACCGTCAACACACTGAATTCATGGGCATTTTCCACCGCGCACGGCTGCTCTAGAACCGTACCTCCGGTGTGGGCAACAGGGGAACGCGCGTGCATGACGACGGGACCCGGCCAATAGGCCGGGTCCCGATCTGGACAGGTTTGCGCGAAAGTGACGAATCGCGTCAGTTCAGGCCACGGACCTGCGCACGTTGTCGAACATCCGCATCCACGGGCTGGCGTCCGACCAATCGGCCGGGGCCCAACTGAAGTTGACGGCGCGCGGGGTGCGCTCGGGGTGCGGCATCAGGATCGTCACGCGCCCATCGTCCGAGCACAGCCCGGCGATCGCGTCCTGCGAGCCGTTGGGATTGGCCGGATAGCGCACCGCGGGCGTGCCATCGCCCTCGATGTAGCGCAACGCGACCCGCGCCGCGGAGCGCGCCTTCGCATCGTCGAACTGCACCCGCCCTTCGCCATGCGAGATCGCGACGGGAATGCGCGATCCGGTCATGCCGGCAAAAAACAGCGACGGCGACTCGACGACCTCGAGCAGGCCGACACGGCCCTCGAAGCGCTCGCTGCGGTTGCGCAACAGCCGCGGCCAGTGCTCGGTGCCCGGGATGATCGCTTTGAGCTGGGACAGCATCTGGCAGCCATTGCACACGCCCAGCGAGAAGGTATCGCCACGTTCGAAGAACGCCGCGAACGCGTCGCGCAGTTGCGCCCGCTCGAGCACCGAGGTGGCCCAGCCACGTCCTGCGCCGAGCACGTCTCCGTAGCTGAAGCCGCCACAGGCCGCCAGGCCCTGCATGGTCGCCAGGTCCACACGTCCCTCGATGAGGTCGCTCATGTGCACATCGATCGCGGCAAAGCCCGCACGATCGAAGGCCGCGGCCATCTCGATCTGGCCGTTGACCCCCTGCTCGCGCAGGATCGCCACGCGCGGACGTGCGCCGGTGGCGACGTACGGCGCCGAGGCCGGATCGAACGTGAGCACCGGACGCAGGCCAGGCGCGGCGAAATCGCGTGCGCAAGCACGCTCCTCGTCCGCGCACTCGGGATTGTCGCGCAGCGACTGCATCGCATGGGTCACCGACCACCACGCGTCGAACAGCGCTTCCCATTTCCATTCGGCCAACGGGTCTTCGCCGTCGAGGACGCGAATCGTCGGCGAGGAGGTCGGCCGGGCGATGCGCTGCGCGCACTCGATCAACCCGTGCCGCTCGACCAGGTCGGCGAACTCGGCCCGGTCCTCGGACGCGATCTGCACCACCGCACCCAGTTCCTCAGAGAACAGCGTGCGCACGGCATCGCGCTGGCGCGCCTCGCCCCAGCCTTCCAGGTCGATCTCCAGCCCCTGCCGCGAGCAGAACGCCATCTCGCACAGGGCAGCGAACGCGCCGCCATCGGAGCGGTCGTGGTAGGCCAACAGCAGGCCGGCCTCGCGGGCCTCGCTGATCAATTCGAAAAACGCCTTCAGCCGGGCCGGATCGTCGACGTCCGGGCACGGCCCGCCGAACGCGTCGAAGCACTGCGCCAGCACCGACCCACCGAGCCGCTGCTTGCCCGCGCCCAGGCCGATCAACCACAGCTCGCTGCCCGGCGCGCGTGCCAGCAACGGTGTCAGCTGCGTGCGCACGTCCGGCACCGGCGCGAACGCGCTGACGATCAGCGAGACCGGCGAGACCACTTTGTGGGTCACGTTGTTGGCGATCTGCGAGGGATCGCTCGACGACGCGGAAGCGCTGGCAGCGTCCTGCCACTGCGCCTGCATCGACAGCGAGTCCTTGCCGACCGGGATCGACAGGTCGAGCGCAGGACACAGTTCCGTCGCAACCGCACGCACGGCATCGAACAGCCGGGCGTCTTCGCCGGGGTGACCGGCGGCGGCCATCCAGTTGGCCGACAGCTTGACCCGGTGCAGCGTCTCCACCGGTGCCGCGCACAGATTGGTGATCGCCTCGCCGACGGCCATGCGCGCCGCGGCGGCGGCGTCGATCAGCGCCAGCGGCGTGCGCTCGCCGATCGCCATCGCCTCACCGGTGAAGCCGTCGAAATCCGACAGCGTGATCGCACAGTCGGCCACCGGCAGCTGCCACGGTCCGACCATCTGGTCGCGTGCGGTCAGCCCGCCGACCGAGCGGTCGCCGATCGTGACCAGGAACTGCTTGGCTGCGACGGTCGGATGCGCGAGCACACGCAGGCCGGCCTCGTGCAGGTCGATGCTGCGGGTATCGACGGCCGGCCAGCGGTGCGGCGCCAGCCGTGCGCTGTCGCGATGCATCTTCGGCGCCTTGCCGAACAGCACGTCCATCGGCAGGTCGATCGGGTGCTGCCACTCATTGCCGCCGCTTGCGGCCCCGCCCCCTTCCGCCCTTCGGGCACCTTCCCCCGCATGCGGGGGAAGCAATTGCGGCAGGACGCCATAACCGACGGTCAGATGCTCTTCGGCGGTCGCCACGCCGACGACCGCGAACGGGCAGCGCTCGCGCGCGCAGATCGCGGTGAACTCGTCGACCCGGTCCTGCGGAATGCCCAGGACGTAACGCTCCTGCGACTCGTTGCACCACAGCTGCATCGGCGACAGCGACGGATCGTCGCTGGGCACGCGGTCCAGATCGATGATGCCCCCCACGCCCGAGTCATGCAGCAGCTCGGGAATCGCGTTCGACAAGCCGCCGGCGCCGACATCGTGGAACCACAGGATCGGATTGCGCTCGCCCAACGCGACGCAGCGGTCGATCACTTCCTGGCAGCGCCGTTCCATCTCGGGGTTGTCGCGCTGCACCGAGGCGAAATCCAGGTCCTCGGCGCTCTCGCCCGAGGCCACGGAACTGGCGGCGCCGCCGCCCAGCCCGATCAGCATCGCCGGCCCGCCCAGCACCACGACCGCATCGCCGGGCGACAGGCGTTTCTTTTCGACCATCGAGCGGTCGATCGCGCCCAGGCCGCCGGCCAGCATGATCGGCTTGTCGTAGCCGCGCTGCAGCCCGTCGTCGCCCTCGGCCAGTTCGAAACTGCGGAAATAGCCGAGCAGGTTGGGCCGCCCGAACTCGTTGTTGAACGCCGCGCCGCCGAGCGGGCCGTCGAGCATGATCTCCAGCGCCGGCGCCATGCGCGGGTTGAGCGCGCGCGCGCCCTCCCAGGGCTGCGGCAATGTCGGGATGCGCAGGTGCGAGACGGTGAAGCCGGTCAGGCCGGCCTTGGGCTTGCCGCCGCGTCCGGTCGCGCCCTCGTCGCGGATCTCGCCGCCCGCACCGGTCGCCGCACCGGCGAACGGCGAGATCGCCGTCGGGTGATTGTGGGTCTCGACCTTGATGCAGAACGCGCTGTCGAGCAACGGCTCGCTGCGGTACTCGAACGACACCGGGTCGGGCCGGAAGCGACGCGCCGGATAGCCTTCCACGACCGCGGCGTTGTCGCTGTAGGCCGACAGCGTGTGCTCGGGCGTCTGCGCGTGCGTATGGCGGATCATGCGGAACAGCGACTGCGGCTGCGCCTCGCCGTCGATGGTCCAGGTCGCATTGAAGATCTTGTGCCGGCAATGCTCGGAGTTGGCCTGCGCGAACATCATCAGTTCGACGTCCGAGGGCGCACGCCCGAGCACGCCGAAGCGCTCGCGCAGGTAGGCGATCTCGTCGTCGGCCAGCGCCAGGCCGAGCCGTGCATTCGCCGCCTCGAGCGCGTCGAGCGGGATGCGCTCGAGCACGCCACGCTGCGGCACGGCGAACAGCGCCTGCGCCGCGTCGACGTCGTCGAGCAACGACTCGGTCATCGGGTCGTGGAGCAGCTTGTCCACCGCGGCGCGCTCTGCGGCCGAGCCGGACCCGCCGAGCAGATCGATGCGCAGGCCGCGCTCGACGCGGTGAATCGGCAGCCCGGCGCCGCGCAGCAATTCACCAGCCTTGCTCGCCCAGGGCGACATCGTGCCCAACCGCGGCGAGACGATGCGCGACACCGCATCCGGTGCACGCGCCGGCCCGGGACCGGCATCGACTTCGAGCAGGCGACGCAGGGTGGCGCCGTCCGGCGTGCGGCCCGGTTCGGCCTCGACGAAGTAGACGTGCCAGGCGTCGGCGACGCGCAGCGCCGACGAGACCGCTTGCAGACGCGCTTCAAGCCGCTCGCGTCGGAACGGCGACAGGGCCTGTTGGCCCTCGAGGACGATCATGTCCGGGCAAACCGTGATTCAGGGCCGCCCATTGTAGCCAATGGGCGGGCCTGCCGCCCGGTTACGTCCTGATTGCCGGCTCAGCGACCGCCAGCCGCACCGGCCAGACGCTGCAGGGCAGCGAGCAACTGGTCCGGGGGCATGTAGCCGGGCATCTGGGTGCCGTCTTCGGCCACGATCATCGGGGTGCCGGTCAGGCCCACGCGCTGGCCCAGCGCGTAGTGCGCGGCCACTGGATTGGCGCAGGGCTGGGAGGTCACTCGACGCCCGGCCTTGGCATCGGTCAAGGCCTTGCGGCGATCGGCCGCGCACCACACCGACTCCATCAACCGGAAATCCTCACTGTCCGGTCCCATGCGCGGATAGGCCAGGTACTCGATGGCGATGCCGCGCTTGTTGTACTCGGCGATGTCGTCGTGCAGACGGCGGCAGTAGCCGCACTCGACGTCGGTGAAGACCGACACGGTGTACTTGGGGTTGGCGGGCGCGAAGATGATGCGTTGCTCCTCGGGCACCTCCGACAGCAAGCGCTTGCGCAGCTGCGACAGGCCGGACTGGCTCAGGTCGCGCTTCTCCTGCGCGTCGAACAGGCTGCCCTGCATGACGTAGCGGCCATCGTTGCTGACGTAGAGCACCTGCCCGGCGACGATCACTTCCTGGAAACCGGGCAGCGGCGCGTCGTGGATGCTCTCGATCGAGACCTGCGGGTTGATCGACAGGATCGCGTTGCGCGCACTCGCGGCCGGCGTGCCCGGCGGCGGCGCCACGTCGGCAGCGGCACTCGCGGCCGAAGCCGGCGCGGCCGGTGCGCCCGTCGCATCGGGGGCGCTCGTGCCCTGGGCACAGGCGGACAGGCTGAAGGCACTCAACAGGGCGAACAGGTATCGCTTCATCGCATCGGGCTACCGCGGACGGAGAAACTCCAGAAGCGCCGATTCTGGCACGAAGCCGGGACCCGGGCGCCACGGGCGCCTTGACGGCCCCGCTCTCGTTCACGGCGCCCGCGCGGCAGTGCCGCCACGGCGTCGATACCTCTCACCGCCGTCCATGGCGGACCTCGTCGCTCGATGAACGCCCGGCCCGGCTGGCCGGCCCCGCACAGCACGCGGGGTGTTCGCCCAGGGCGCGAGGCGGTGCCTCGCAGCGCCCTTGTCTCACCCTTGGCCGGGCGTTCGCGCATGCGCGGTCGGCGTCGAATTGCGATCGGCTATTCACTTCGGCGCACGTCCGGCCTCGCGAAGCACGCGAGGCGTTCGCCAAGCCCGCGCGGCAATGCCGCCACGGCGTCGATACCTCCTACCGCCGTCCATGGCGGACCTCGTCGCTCGATGAACGCCCGGCCCGGCTGGCCGGCCCCGCACAGCACGCGGGGCGTTCGCCCAGGGCGCGAGGCGGTGCCTCGCAGCGTCCTTGTCTCACCCTTGGCCGGGCGTTCGCGCATGCGCGGTCGGCGTCGAATTGCGATCGGCTATTCACTTCGGCGCACGTCCGGCCTCGCGAAGCACGCGAGGCGTTCGCCAAGCCCGCGCGGCATGCCGCCTCGGAGTTGTACCTCCCGCCGCCATCCATGGCGGAGCATAGTCGCTTGACGAACGCCCAGCCCGGCCATCCTTGGCCGGGCGTTCGCGCATGCGCGGTCGGCGTCGAATTGCGATCGGCTATTCACTTCGGCGCACGTCCGGCCTCGCGAAGCACGCGAGGCGTTCGCCCCCGTCACGCGGCATGCCGCGTGGGCGACGGGGGCTCACCCCCTCGGGTGGTGGGTGGCGTGGAGGCGTTTGAGCTGTTCGCGGGCGACGAGGGTGTAGATCTGGGTTGTCGACAGGGAGCTGTGGCCAAGCAGCATCTGCAGCGCGCGCAGGTCGGCGCCGTGGTTGAGCAGATGGGTGGCGAAGCTGTGGCGCAGGCCGTGCGGGCTGATGCGGGCCGGGTCGATGCCTGCGATCGCGGCGTAGCGTTTGACCAGGCCCCAGAACTGCTGTCGCGTCAGTGGCAGCCGACGCGCGGTCAGGAACAGGGGCGTGCCGCCCTGCGCGTCGGCCGGTAGCGGCTTGCCACCGGCCAGCACCGGGCGCGCCTGGGCCAAATATCGCTGCAGCCAGTGCTGCGCCTCCTCGCCCAGTGGCACCAAGCGGGTGCGTTCGCCCTTGCCGGTGACCCGCAGCGCGCCCTGGCGCAGGTTGACGCCATTGGCCGGCAGGCCGGTCAGCTCGCTGACCCGCAGACCGCAGGCGTACATCAGCTCGAGCATCGTGCGGTCGCGCAGACCATCGGCTGCGGTCACATCCGGCGCGGTGAGCAAGGCCTCGATCTGCGATTCGCCCAAGGCCTTGGGCAGCGGGCGCGGCAGCTTCGGTGGCTCGAGCAGGGCGGTGGGATCGTCGGCGCGGCCATGCCGCCGCTGCCGGTCGGCATAGAACGCACGCAGCGCCGACAACAGCCGCGCGTTGCTGCGCGGCGACCAGCCATGGCGCGTGCGCCATGCCAGGTAATCGAACAGCGCGGCGCGGTCGGCGTTCGCGATACCGCCATCGCGGCCGTCGCGCCAGCGCGCGAGTCCTTCGAGGTCGCGCCGGTAGGCCGTACCGGTCTGCGCGGCGATCCCGGTCTCCGCCCAGAACGCGTCGAGAAAGCCCTCGATCGCGTGGCGATCGTCGTCGCGCAGTGGCGGCAGGCCGACCACGAGGGCGCGGCGTTCGGCGGGCGTGGCGATGGCAGGCGTCATCGTACGCAGCTTAGAGCCTGGCGGCCGGCCCGGCACCGTCGGCCCGTCGAAACGCAGGCGACTGCGGCGCGCTTCGGCAGCGCTGCCGCTATCCTGTCGCGATGTCCGCATCGCCTTCATGTAGCGCCGCCCCTGCCCACCCCTGGATCGGCTGGCGGCTGCTGGCGCTGGTTTACGACCTGTGGCCGGCACTTGCGTTATGGCTGCTGCTGTCGGCCCTGTTCACTGCGGGCTACACCTTCGCCGGGCATCACGCTCCCCACGAGAACATCGCGCCGATGAGCACGCTGCAGTGGCTGCTGTGGCTGTGCTGCTGGCTCGCAACCGGCGGCTATGCGGTGGTGAGCTGGCGCCATGGCGGCCAGACCCTGGGCATGCGGCCCTGGCGCATCCGGGTGCGCGGACGCGACGGCGGCCAGCCCTCGTCGCGCGCGCTGTGGCTGCGTTTCGCGATCGGAACGGTGTCGCTGCTGGCTGGCGGGCTGGGGTTCTGGTGGGCCTGGCTCGACCGCGACCGCCTGACCTGGCATGACCGGGCAAGCGGCACCCGGATCGTGCGCGACCCCAAGCGGTCGACGCACTAGGACGATCTGCGGCAGTTGGCACGCGCCGGGCGCAGTCCAACGCACCCACGTCGACGCATGGCCATGCGCCCCGCCGGCTCACAGACGCGGCGGCGGCGCCCGTCAGGCGCCGCGTCGGCGGAACAGCAGCCAGGACACCAGCAGCATCACGCTGGGCGGCAGCAGATAGGCCAAGCGGAAATCGATCCGGTAGACGGCGGCGAACTTCACCACCTGCATCTGCATGAGCCAGAAGCCGAGCGCGAACACCACGCCGATGAAGAGCCGCTTGCCGGCATTGCCGCTGCGCAGCGAGCCGAACGCGAACGGAATCGCCGCCAGGCACAGCGCGAGCACATTGAGGGGATAGAACCAGCGTCCCCAGTAATGCTCCTCGAACTCCCCGGCATCGAGCTGGTTGCGCTTGCGATACTCGATGCCCGCGCGCAGTTCGCTGGCCGGCATGTAGCGCGGCCGCCAGATGCTGCTGGCGCTGGCTGCCAGCGTGGAGGCGTCGAGCTGCGAGGCCCAATGCTCCTCCAGCGCTTCGGTCCGGGTCACCGCGCGAGGCTCGAACCAGGTGCGCTGCACGTCGCGCAGCAGCCAGCCGTCAGCGCCATGCTCGGCGGTCTTGGCATGCGCGACCGACTCCAGGCGGCCGTCGCTCGCGAACTCGAACAGGCGCACGTCCTGCAACTGGATCCGGCTGCCGCCCGCCTCGTCGACCTCGCTGCCGTTCTGCGCATTGAGGAAGGTGTCGCCCTCGCGCGCCCACAGCCCCGAGTACCGGCCGACCACCATATTGTTGGAGCGCTGGGCCGACTTCATGCTGTCGGCGCTGCGCTGGGCGATCGGCCCCAGGGTCTCGGCGTTGACCACCATCAGTGCGGTGAGCACCAGCAGCGGCAGGGCGACCGAAATGGCCAGACGTGTCCGCGACAGCCCCAGCGCGCGCATGGCGATCAGCTCCGAGGTCGCGGCGAGCTGGCCCAGTCCCATCAGCGACCCGATCACGGCCGCCGTCGGGAACATCACATAGGCGCGGCGCGGCAGCGTCTGCAGGATGTACGCCACTGCCGACATATAGGTGTAGTTGCCCTGCCCAACGGCGCCGATCTCGTTGACGCCGGCCATCAGCGCATCCAACCCGACCAGCACCACCCAGGTCGCGAACACCGCGATGATGACCATGCGGGCGACGTAGAGATCATGGATCCGCACCAACGGCCTCATCGCGCACGCCTCCACTTGGGCGCGACCACATGGCCATCGCGGAAGTACAGCCACGCGCCAAAGCCCAGCAACGGCAGCACCAGCCACCACAAGCCCAGGGCGACCGGAATCCGGCCCTCGCCGACCCAGTCGGCGCCCAGCATCATCAGGTTCATGCCCATGACGTAGGCCAAAAAGCCCATCATCATCCGGCCGTAGCGGGCCTGGCGCGGCGGACTGCGGGCCAGCGGCACCGCGAGCAGCGCAAAGGCCAGCGCCAGCAGCGGCGGCGCCAGGCGGAAATGCAGCTGCGCGCGGGCCTCACGCCGGTCGTCGCCCAGCAGCGTCAGCGTGGACTGCAGGGTCGGGTCGTCGGCATCGGCGCCCAGGTCGGCCGCCGGCAGCCGGATTTCGTTGCTGGCATAGCGCATCAGCCGGTAATCGAGCCCGGCATCGAGTGGCCCCTCGACGCGAAAGCCCTCGTCGAGGCGCAGAAACCGCCCCGCCGCCTCGACGCTCAACTCGCCGCTCAGGGCGGTGGTCACGTCCATGCGTCCGTCGTCCTGGCGATAGACGAACACCCGGCCCAGACGACTGCCGTCGTCGGACATCGCATTGACGTAGACCACGCCGTTGCCGCCTGGGAACTCGACGAACCGGCCGGCTTCCAGCCCCGACACCAGCAGGCTGCGCTGGCCGGCCTCGATCATCTGCTGCGAGTAGGCGCGGGCCCACGGCCCCAGCCACAGCGAGCAGGCACCGATGAACAACGTCATCGGCACCACGACCAGCGCCAGCGGCCGCAGCAGGCGCACCGGACCGACGCCGACCGAGGTCAGTACCGGCATCTCAGAATCGCGATACAGCCGCCCGAACGCCAGCATCAGACCGAGCATCAGGCCCAGCGGCAGGATCAAGGGCAGGTAGTTGACGACCTGCAGGCCCAACTGGGCCAGCATCAGGCCGGCCGGCACCCGGCCGCGCGCGATGTCGCCGAGCACGTCGGCAAACACCCCGCCGAGGCTGACGATCATCAGCACCACCAGCGCCGCGAAGGTCGCCTGGGCAAATTCGCGGAACAGGTAGCGGTCGAGCTTCGGCATCGGGCGCGGGGGCTTTGCTTTAGACTTAGGGGTTCGTCCAGCCGCGCCTTCACGACGCATCTGCGATGGCGCAGCCTGTCACAGGCCACGCCCGCTGGACCGTGAAGTGTACCGATCACCCCATGGAATCTGGTTGATGACCCTCGAATTCTCCCTGAACCGCGACGCGCCCCCCACTTTGTCGAGCGATTGCCTGGTCGTCGGTGTCTTTGCCGACGGTCCGCTGTCGGGCGCGGCCGCCGCCATCGACACCGCCAGTGGCGGTCGCCTGTCGGCGCTCGCCCAGCGCGGCGACCTGCCCGGCAAGCCCGGGCGCACCACTCTGCTGCACGACCTGCCTGGCGTGACCGCCCCGCGCGTGCTGGCGGTCGGCCTGGGCGAGCGCACCAAGTTCGGTGCGCCCCAGTACCTGCGCGCCGTCGGCGATGCGATCCGCGCCCTCAAGGACGGCACGGTCGCCAGCGCCGCATTGGCATTGGCCGACCTCGAGGTCGCCGGCCACGACACGGCGTGGAAGATCCGCCAGGCGGCGATCGCCGCCGACCACGCCGCCTATCGCTACGTCGCCACGCTGGGCGCGCGCAACAAGAAGCGCGAGCCGGCGAAGTTGACCTCGATCGCCATCGTCGGCGACGACGAGCAGGCGCTGGCGCAGGGCAAGGCGATTGCCGCAGGCGTGAAGTTCGCGCGCGAACTGGGCAACCTGCCGCCGAACGTCTGCAACCCAGCCTACCTGGCCGAGCAGGCGCGTACGTTCGCCGACCGTTTCGACAAGGCCTCGTGCGAAGTGCTCGAAGAAGCGCAGATGGAAGCACTGGGCATGGGCTCACTGCTGGCCGTCGCCCGCGGCTCGGCCAACCGCCCCCGTCTGGTCGTGCTGAGCTGGAAGAACGGCGGCGACGCCAAGCCCTACGTCCTGGTCGGCAAGGGCATCACCTTCGACACCGGCGGCGTCAACCTCAAGACGCAGGGCGGCATCGAAGAGATGAAGTTCGACATGTGCGGCGCGGCGACGGTCATGGGCACGTTCGTGTCCGCGGTCGGCCTGGACCTGCCGATCAACCTGCATGTGGTGGTGCCGGCGGTCGAGAACGCGGTCGACGGCAACAGCTATCGCCCGTCCGACGTCCTCACCAGCATGTCGGGCAAGACGATCGAGGTCGGCAACACCGACGCCGAAGGCCGGCTGATCCTGTGCGACGCGCTGACCTACGCCGAGCGTTTCGAGCCGGCCGCCCTGGTCGACGTCGCCACGCTGACCGGCGCGTGCATGGTCGCACTCGGCACGCAGGCCACCGGCCTGATGAGCAAGCACGACGACCTGGCCGCCGAACTGCTGGCCGCCGGCGAGCACGTCTTCGACCGCGCCTGGCGCCTGCCGCTGTGGGACGAGTACCAGTCGATGCTCGATTCCAACTTCGCCGACGTCTACAACATCGGCGGCCGCTGGGGCGGCGCGATCACGGCCGGCTGCTTCCTCTCGCGCTTCACCGAAGGACAGCGCTGGGCCCACCTGGACATCGCCGGCAGCGCCAGCGGCAGCGGCAAGATGGCCTATGCCACCGGCCGCCCCGTCGGCCTGCTGTCGCAGTGGCTGCTCGACCGCACCACGGCCTGAAACCGGGAGAACCGGGGTCAGAGTGCAATTTTGCAAGGCGAAGTTCGCACTCTGGCCCCTCGTTCGAAATTGCACTCTGACCCCGGTTTAGCCCGCTCGCTTGATCCCTGCTTAAGACGACATCTCCTTGCCTCTTCCATGCGCGCCGACTTCTATTTGATCGCCAAGCCCCGTTTCCGCGACGAGCCGCTTCGGCTGGTCTGCGAACTGGTGCGCAAGGCCTATGCCGCGCAGCAATGGACGCTGGTGCTGGCACGTGACATGGCGCAGGCCGAGCTGCTCGACGACATGCTCTGGGACATGGGCGAGGACGACTACATCCCGCACCAGATCGCCGGGACCGACGACGAGGACGATCAGGCCCCGGTGCTGATCGCAGCCCCCGACACCGACACCCCGATGCGCGCATTGGTCATCAACCTGCGCGACGCCGCAGTCGACGGCGGCTTTGAACGCGTGCTCGAAGTCGTCCCTGCCGACGATTCGGCCCGCGACCCGCTGCGCGAGCGCTGGCGCCACTACAAGGCGGCCGGGCTCGAGGTATCCAAGCACGACATGTGAACGGAAGGCCGGACGCCAGGACCCGGGGGTTCGAGCAATGCACTTCCGCTCCAGACACTCGCCTTCACATCACGAATCACCCATCACGAATCACGGCGCTCCCACCATGCCCCTCTCCCCCAGCTACGACCCCGGTTCCTTCGAAGCCCGCCTGTATGCCGAGTGGGAGGCTGGCGGTGTGTTCGCCCCGCAGGGTGACGGCCCGGCCTACACGATCCTGCTGCCGCCGCCCAACGTCACCGGCACGCTGCACATGGGCCACGCGTTCCAGCACACGCTGCAAGACGCCCTGGTGCGCTATCACCGGATGCGCGGCTATCGCACGCTGTGGCAGATGGGCACCGACCATGCCGGTATCGCGACCGAGATGGTGGTCTCGCGCAACCTCAAGCTTGCCGGCAGCACTGAGACCCGCGATTCGCTGGGGCGCGAGCGCTTCATCGAGAAGGTCTGGGAATGGAAGGCCGAGTCGGGCGGCACGATCGAGCGCCAGATGCGCCGACTGGGCGCCTCGGGCGACTGGTCGCGCACGACGTTCACGATGGACCCGCACCCCTCGCAGGCGGTGGTCGAGGCCTTTGTGCGCCTGCACGAACAAGGCCTGATCTATCGTGGCCAGCGTCTGGTCAACTGGGATCCGGTGCTCAAGACCGCGATCTCCGACCTGGAGGTCGTCAGCGAAGAGGAAGACGGCTTCCTGTGGGAAATCCGCTATCCGCTGGCCGACGGCGCGACCTACGAGCATATCGAGATCGACGCCGACGGCAACGAGACGCTGCGTGAGACGCGCGACCACCTGGTCGTGGCGACCACGCGCCCGGAAACGATGCTCGGCGACACCGCCGTGATGGTGCACCCCGAGGACCCGCGCTACGCAGCCCTGATCGGCAAGACCGTTGCGCTGCCGTTGACCGGCCGGACGATCCCTGTGATCGGCGACGCCTACGTCGACCGTGCATTCGGCACCGGCGTGGTCAAGGTGACGCCGGCGCACGACTTCAACGACTACCAGGTCGGCCAGCGCCATGGTCTGCCGACGATCAACCTGTTCACCCCCGACGCCGCGCTCAACGACGCGGCGCCCGAGCGCTTCCGGGGCCTGGATCGCTTCGAGGCGCGCAAGGCGGTGCTCGCCGAACTCGAGGCCGAGGGGCTGATGCTGCAGGCGCGCCCGCACAAGCTGCAGGTGCCGCGCGGCGACCGCACCGGCCAGGTCATCGAGCCTTATCTCACCGACCAGTGGTTCGTCGCGATGGACGGCCTGGCCCAACGCGGCCTGGCGCTCGTGGAAAGCGGCGCCGTCAAGTTCGTCCCGCCCAATTGGACCAACACCTATCGCCACTGGATGGAGAACATCCAGGACTGGTGCATCAGCCGCCAGCTGTGGTGGGGCCACCGCATCCCGGCGTGGTACGACGCCGCGGGCAACATCTATGTCGCCCGCACCGAAGCCGAGGCACGCGAGCAAGCGGGCCTGGGGCCTGACGTGGCGCTGACCCAGGACAGCGACGTGCTCGAGACCTGGTTCTCGTCGGGGCTGTGGCCCATCGGCACGATGGGCTGGCCGGACGCGACGGCGATGGACGCGCGCGGCTTCGCGCACTTCGTGCCCTCGAGCGTGCTCGTCACCGGCTTCGACATCATCTTCTTCTGGGTCGCGCGGATGATCATGCTGACCGACCACCTGGTCGGCCAGGTGCCGTTCCGCGACGTCTACATGACCGGCCTGGTCCGCGACAAGGACGGCCAGAAGATGTCCAAGTCCAAGGGCAATGTGCTCGACCCGCTGGACATCATCGACGGCATCGCGATCGAGGACCTCGTCGCCAAGCGCACGGCCGGACTGATGAAGCCCAAGGATGCGCCGAAGATCGAGAAGGCCACCCGCAAGGAGTTCCCCGAAGGCATCGCCGCGCACGGCGCCGACCCGTTGCGCTTCACGATGGCCGCGCTCGCCGGCCCCGGTCGCGACATCAAGTTCGATCTGGGCCGCGCGGAAGGCTACAAGAACTTCTGCAACAAGCTGTGGAACGCCACGCGCTTCGTGCTGATGAACACCGAGGGCTTCGACGCCGCCCCGGCCGAGACCGCCTGGCCGGTGACCGACACCGAGAAGTGGATCCTGTCGCGCCTCGACCAGGCCGCCAACGAGGCCCGCACGCACTTCGAGAGCTACCGCTTCGACCTGCTCGCGCAGACGCTCTACGAATTCGCCTGGAACCAGTTCTGCGACTGGTTCGTCGAACTGGCCAAGCCGGCGCTGTTGGGCACCGACCAAGCAGCCGCCGACAGCACCCGCCGCACATTGCTGCACGTGCTCGAATCGCTGCTGCGGCTGCTGCATCCGCTGATCCCGTTCGTCACCGAGGAACTGTGGCGTCAGGTCGCGCCGCGGCTGGGCATCGACGACACGACGATCTCGCTGCGTCCCTATCCGCAGGCCGACGCGCAGGCCGTGGCCGCGTACTCGAAGGCCGATGCCGATGTCGAATGGCTCAAGCAGATGGTCAGCGCACTGCGCCGCATCCGCAGCGAACTGGGCGTGTCGCCGTCGCGCCAGATCGTGCTGCTGACCCGAGAAGACCATCCGCTGTCAACCGAGCGGTTGCGCCGCTTCGACTCGCAGCTGCGTTCCCTGGTCCGCCTGGCGCGCATCGACCGCCTCGAAGGCGACCCGCCACCGGCGGCGACCGCCCTGGTCGGCGAATTCGCGCTGTACGTCCCGCTCGAGGGTCTGGTCGACCTCGATGCCGAGCGCGCGCGCCTGGACAAGGAGCTCAAGCGCGTCGAAGGCGAACTGGCCAAGTGCCACGGCAAGCTGTCGAACGAGACCTTCGTCAATAACGCGCCGATGACAGTCGTCGAACAGGAGCGTCAACGCCTGGCCGACTGGACCGCACAACGCGATGCCCTCGCCGCACAACGCGCCCGGCTGTGACCACGTAGCGCTCACGCGATCAACACCGGGGTCAGAGTCGATTATTCGCCGCATCCATCAGGCCGCGGCGAATCAATTGGATGCTGACCCCGGTTTCTTGAAAATTCGACTCTGACCCCGGTTTTGCGTGTGTGCACGGCGTTCGACCTAGAATCGAAACGTCCCCGCTTCGAGAGGCCGCGATGCCCGCCGCTTCCGACCTTCCTCGCGTCGTCATCGTCGGCGGCGGCTTCGCCGGGCTCTGGGCCACGCGCGCTCTGGCCAGCGCCCCGGTGCGCATCACCCTGATCGACCGCGGCAACCATCACCTGTTCCAGCCGCTGCTTTACCAGGTCGCCACAGCCGGCCTGTCGGCGCCGGACATCGCCGCGCCGTTGCGTCACATCCTGCGACGCCAGCGCAATGTCGAGGTGCGCATGGCCGAGGTCGAGGGCATCGAGCCCGAGACTCGCACGCTCACCCTCGATGGCGGCATGACCTTGGGCTACGACCGCCTGGTGCTCGCCGCCGGCGCCACCCACGCCTATTTCGGCAACGACCGCTGGGCACCGCACGCGCCGGGACTGAAGACGCTCGACGATGCGCTGCACCTGCGCCGCCGCATGCTGCTCGCCTTCGAGCGCGCCGAGGCCGAGACTGATCCCGAGGCCCGCGCCGCGTGGCTGAGCTTCGCGATCGTCGGCGGCGGTCCGACCGGTGTCGAGCTGGCCGGGACGCTGGCCGAGATCGCGCGCCACACCCTGCGCAGCGAGTTCCGGCATATCGACCCGGCGCTGGCCAAGGTCCGGCTGATCGAAGCCGGCCCGCGCGTGCTCGCCTCGTTCCCCGAGGACCTCTCGGCCAAGGCGCGCCGCCAGCTGGAAAAGCTCGGCGTGGAGGTGCTCACCGGCGAACCGGTCGCCCAGATCGATGCCGACGGCTACCGGATCGGCGAGCGTCGCATCGCCGCCCGAACCGTGATCTGGGCTGCCGGCGTCGCGGCCTCGCCGCTGGGCGCGCTGCTCGATGTGCCGCGCGATCGCGCCGGCCGTGTGCAGGTGGCTACCGACCTCACCGTGCCCGGCCATCCCGAGATCTACGCCATCGGCGACATGGTCGCGGTCGAGAGCGGCGGGCGCCCGGTCCCGGGCGTGGCCCCCGCCGCCAAGCAGATGGGCGAGCACGCGGCCGCCAACCTGCTCGCCGACCTGCGCGGCCAGCCCAGGACGCCGTTCGTCTACCGCGACTACGGCAACCTCGCCACGATCGGCCGCATGGCCGGCGTCGCGCATCTGGGGCGCATCAAACTCTCGGGCGCGCCTGCGTGGTGGTTCTGGCTGGTCGCCCACGTGTTCTTCCTGATCGGCTTCCGCAACCGCGTCGTGGTGCTGCTCAACTGGACGCTCGCGTACTGGACCCACCGGCGCGCGGCGCGGATCATCTTCGGGCCCGCGCCCGAGGTCGGGCCCGATGCAGCGGTTCGCGACCGATCGCTGCAGGCTTCCGATAGCATGGCTGCTCACCCGCCGGCGCCCGACGCCGCGCCGGACTGAGCCTCCCCCGATCTGATGCACTGACGATGCTCGATATCTCCACGCACAACTTCTTGATCGCGCTCGCGGTCACGACCGCGGCCGGCCTGGCCACAGGCCTGGGCAGCCTGCTGGTGATCTTCGCCAAGCAGCCCAACGCACGCCTGCTCGCGTTCGGGCTCGCATTCGCGGCTGGCGCGATGGTGTACGTGTCGCTGACCGAGATCCTCGACAAGTCGATTCTCGCCTTCACGGACGCCTACGGCGAGCAGCTCGGCTTCACCTGGGGCACGCTGGCGTTTCTGGGCGGCGTGCTGTTCATCGTCACCATCGACCGCCTGGTGCCCAACCCGCACGAGCGGCTGGAGGTCGACGACCCGTACTTCCGCGAGCACAACGCCAGCTACGTCAAACGCGTCGGTCTGCTGACGGCGGTCGCGATCACCGCGCACAACTTCCCGGAAGGCCTGGCGACGTTCTTCGCCACGATCGAGAACCCAGGCGTCGGCCTGCCGTTGGCGTTCGCCATCGCAATCCACAACATCCCCGAGGGCATCGCGATCGCGGTCCCGGTGTACTTCGCCACCAGCAACAAGACCTACGCCTTCCTGGCCTGCCTGCTGTCGGGCCTGGCCGAGCCGCTGGGCGCACTGATCGGCTACGCGCTGCTGCGCCCGTTCCTGTCCGAACCGGTGTTCGGCGCCGTCTTCGGGCTCATTGCCGGCGTCATGGTCTTCCTCGCACTCGACGAATTGCTGCCCGCCGCCAAGCGCTACGCCAAGGGCCACGAAACCGTCTACGGCCTGGTCGCCGGCATGGCCGCACTGGCGTTGAGCCTGGTGCTGTTCAAGTGGTGATGTCCAAGTCGCGATCGTGACGCCCAGTGCCGTCGCCGGATTCCTTGTGCTGCCACTCGAGACGCCGCGCACTGAGGACCGCTGTATACGTACATGAAAAGGCCCGCCTCGTAACGAGGCGGGCCGAGACCGCAAGCCGGCGATGCCGGTCGAACCGCAATACTAGAAGTCGTATTGAATCTGGAACCGGACGTAGCGAGGATCGGAGAAGTACTTCGCCTGACCGTAGTTGTAGTAATTGCGATAGCCGCTGGGGCCGTTATAAGCGAAGTTGGTCTCGTACACCTGGACGGGCTTGATGTTGTTGAAGGCGTTGATCACGTCGACATTCACCCGCAACCCCTCGAGCCAGCTGGGCTTGTAGACCAAGCTCGGGCTGAGCGTGATGATCCATGGCGTCCGGCCGGCAGAGCCAACAGGACTGACCACATCGTCCTCAGCTCGATCGATGTTGGAGCCCGTGGTGATGTCGCCGGTATCACATACGTGGAATACGCCGGTATAGCCATACTGGGTGCCGAAGCTGCCGTAACCACCGCCAAGGCAGGAGATGGGCGAGCCGGACTGCGCCAGCAGGTTGAAGCCGATCTCCCATTGCTCGCTCAGCGCGTAACTGCCGAAGATCTTCAGGCTGTGGCGATGATCGTTGAACAGATAACCATCGGCGCCAATCATGATCTCCGAGAAATCGAAGTCAGACGTGGTGCCGGTGTCGTCCTGGCCATTGGTGCTCTTGACCAGGCCCTCGAGATTGCCCGTCAGCTTGGACCATGTGTACGAACCGCTCAGGTACCAGTTCTCGGTCGCCTTGTCCGCGCTCAGCGTGACGGCCTTGTAGTTGCGCTTGGCCTCCGGGCCGAGGGCGTCGGCAGGAACGGTCAGTGTGACCGGATTGCCATCGACGTTGATGTCGGTGGTGATGGTCAGATCCTTGCCCGGGTTGTAGAGGTAGCAGCCCGGGATGCCACCCGGCACCGTCCACTCGTCCGCCCAGTTCGAAAGGTCGTAACCTGCCTCGATGCCGGCCCGGTAAAGGGCACGCGCATCGCAAGTGTCGTCGATCGCGGTGTCGACACGGCGATAGGTGCCTTTCACTCCCAGCGTCCAGCCGTCAAGGAAGGCGTTGTCGGACACAAGCCGGTGCTGGTAGCCGAGGATGGCCTCGTCCTGGGTGTAGGGATCTAGATCGCGCGATGCGACCGCGCGCGGATCGGGCACGCTCCCGTCCTCGCCGTTGTAGATCTGATCCTGAGAGCCACCATCATAGGGTCCGGTAATGTTGACCGGGGTGCCAGTGACCGGATCCAGGCCGCCGGAGTAGGTATAGAAGTTCTCCACGTAGTACGAGGCAGATGCCGCACGAAGCGCCACATTGGCGGCGATCGGAAGCGAGTAGCGGCCCACTGAAGCGTAGAGCTTGCTATCGCCGTTGCCGGTCACATCCCAGGTAAAGCCCACACGAGGCTGCCAGATGTTGTCCTGCTTGACGAACGTCACGCCTGTGCTGTTCTTGTTCTCGAACGAGTCGTTGCGCACGCCCAGATACAACATGAAGTTGTCGGTGATGTTCCAGTTGTCCTCGACGTACCAGGACTTCTGGTCGATTTCGACACTACCGCCGGTCGCATACTTGATGCGATCGACAATATCGACAGACTCGTCGGCATCAAGCCAGTAATCGGACGTGGTGATGTACTGGAGGTCCTGGATCGTGCCCTGAAAGGACTTCCAGCGCTCGTCGCTGTAGCCGAACGAGAACCGGTGATCCCCCAGTCGCCATTCGAGATCGATGCGACCAGCGTTACGCTCATTCGAACCGTTGAATACATCGACGCTGCTCACCGTGGCGCAGCCAATGTTTTGGCCGAAGCGCGGGCTGTCGGGTCGATAATCCAGCACATAGGGGCAAGACGGCGAGCTCTCGACATCGCCGTAGTACTTGTTCTCCACACCATCGGCATTGACGGTGTAGTTGGAATTCGTGTTCTGCATTCGCCCGTACTGCAGCGACAGCGTGAGATCGTCGTTCAGGTAGCTGGTCCACTTCAGAATGTGGGTATCGCCACCGTTCTCCCTGAATTCCTTGCCGGTGTAATCGGTCTTGCTCGCCTGCGCATTTGCCGCGGTGCTGTCGAAAGCAGCGATGTAGTTGGTGTAAGTCTGCTTGCGGGTATTGTCGAAGCCGGTGTACTCGAGATGATTGTTGTCGTTGAGGTACCAGTCCAACTTGACCATCCAGTACGGCTGCTCGGACTTGTAGTCGTATGCGGTCGTGCCGAGCGCGCTGGTGTAGGCGCCGGTCGGCGAGGACGAATAGCCGCTACCGCGCACGCCATAGGAGGCCGCATCCCAGTTGCTGAATGACCCTAGCGCAAAGAAAAACAGCCGGTCTTCAACCAGCGCGCCACTGGTCCAGAAGCTCAGATTGTCGGAGGAGGACTCATTGCGATCATAAGAGCGCCAGATCGTGCCGTCCTTGAGAGTGACCGGGTCAGGCTGCTCCCGCAACGAGTTGGGGGCGAACGTGTAACTCACCCCTCCCTTGAGTTCGTTGCTGCCGCGCTTGACCACCACGCTCGTCACGCCGCCAGTGGAGAAGCCGTATCGGGCACCGTAACCACCGGTCTGCACATCCAACTGCTCGATGGCCTGGTAAGGCACCTCTGTGAACGAAAGGTTGTCGTACAGGTTAGTGACGTTGAATCCGTTGATGTAGTAGCTGTTCTCGGCTGCTGAAGCACCACCAAAAGATGCATTACCGAAGTACTCGCTGCTCGACGCGGTGCCAGGGGTCAGCAAGGACACGGCGGTCACGTTGCGCGCTACGGGCAAGGTATTGAGCTGTTCGGCGGTAAATGTGGTTCGGGTTTCGATGCTGGTCAGGTCGATGTTGTTGACGCCCCCCAGTCCACGCACGCGGACCGTGTCCAGGCTGGTCGCGTCCGCGGCCAGGGAGGTCGTGACCGCTTGACCAGCAATGACCGTGACCCGAGTGGTCCTGCCAGACACCGTCAGCTCGTACTGCCCGGGAGGCAGCGCCGAAATGCGGAACCGGCCGTCATTGCCGACCACCGCCTCTCGGGTCGCGCCCGAAGCAAGACTCCGAACCTGGACGCGGCTCCCCGGATCGCCACCATTGCTGCCCAGGATGTCTCCCGAGGTACTTTGCGCCGTCGCCACCCCGATACAGGTCAGCAGCGCGATGCTCAATGCGGCACGTCGAAACACCGGTTTGGCGCGATTGTGGCACTTGTTCATTGCTTCTCCTCAGGTTGATGCGCCGGCATGGCCTGCGCGCATTCATGAACAAAAACAAAACCAAGGCAGAAGCTAGTCTAATAATTAACAGAAATGCAACAAAAAGACCTACTGATCTATTGACTTTCCGACGAACGGTCGGGTTAAAAAGCACTGCGCATTCAGAAGGGTGGGGGCGGGTTTGTGGCCCTGCTTTGCAGAGCATGCGAACGCGCATACAAAAACGGCCCGCTTGCGCGGGCCGTCCGGGGTCCAGCATTGGCGAACAGGACTCAGGCCGCGAACAGCGCCTTCATCTTCTTCAGCGCATTGGCCTCGACCTGGCGGATCCGCTCGGCGGACACGCCGTACTCGTCGGCCAGCTCCTGCAGCGTCACCTTGTGCTCGTCGTCGAGCCAGCGGCGACGGATGATGTCGCGCGAGCGGGCGTCGAGCTTGGCCATGCCTTCGCGCAGCAGTTCGAGCTGGTCGGCCTCGCTGTCGCTGCGCTCGTACGCCTGTGCCGGATCTTCGTCCTGTGCGACGAGGTAGGCGACCGGCGCCGGCGGCGCATTGTCGTCGTCCTCGCCCGCGGGCGCATCGAAGCCGATGTCGCGGCCCGACAGGCGCGACTCCATCTCCAGCACTTCGCGCTCGGAGACGTTGAGGTCGGCGGCGACGGTGCGCACTTCCTCGGCGTTGAGCCAGCCCAGGCGGGTCTTGCTCTTGCGCAGGTTGAAGAACAGCTTGCGCTGCGCCTTGGTCGTGGCGACCTTCACGATGCGCCAATTCTTGAGGATGAACTCGTGCATCTCGGCACGGATCCAATGCACGGCGAAGCTCACCAGGCGCACGCCGACGTCCGGATCGAAGCGCTTGACGGCCTTCATCAGGCCGATATTGCCCTCCTGGATCAGATCGCCCAGCGGCAGCCCGTAGCCGTTGTAACCGCGGGCCACATGGACGACGAAGCGCAGGTGCGAATGGACCAGCTCGCGCGCGGCATCGAGATCGTCGTGATCGCGATACCGCTGCGCCAGCGCCTGCTCCTCTTCGACCGTCAGCACCGGAATCTGGTGCACGGCGCCGATATAGGCATCGAGCGAACCGAGCGGGCTGGGGATCGGCAGGCTATTGGCAACCAGGGCGTGGGTCATGGTCTGCGTGCTCATGAAAGGGATGGTAGCAGTCTCCAGATATGACTGCTAAGGCCGCTGGAAGTTCCCGAGCGTTCCGTTTATGGAACGTTCTGCACTTCCTGGACAGGGATCATTCACAGAAGCGAGACAGCCCGCGGCACTGCTGCCAGCCGTCTCAGGAACTCGATCCTGCACCCAGGCGGGCGAATCCACGATGAAGATCAGGCCCAGCCGGCGATGCCTGCAATTGTCTCCCGCGCCGACGCCAGCGCCGGCGAGAGCGGTGCGATGCGCGGCCGGCGGTCGAGCATGCAGGTCAAGGCCGCCTCCAACAGGCAGGCATGGCCCTGGCGGAGCGCCTGACACTGGGCGGCCGGCAACAGACCCGCCGTGGCCGCGGCCTCGAGCAACGCCGGCGTGGCCCTGGGCGCGAGCAGTCCGGGGTGCGTCGCCGCCGCCTGCAGCACCAGCGACTGGGCCAGGAACTCTAGATCCACCAGCCCACCCTCGCCCTGCTTGAGGTCGAATCGGTCGGCCGTCGAACGGTCGAGTTCGCCGCGCATGCGTCGGCGCATCGCGGCGATCTCCTCGCGCAGCGCCGCCGGGTCACGAGGCCGGGCCAGTGTGTCGCTGCGGACGGATTCGAACGCCTCGCGCATCGGCGCATCGCCCGCGACCACGCGCGCGCGCACCAGCGCCTGGTGTTCCCAGGTCCATGCGCGCTCGCGCTGGTACTCCGCGTAGCTGGCCAGCGACGACACCAGCAGCCCCTTGCCGCCGTCCGGGCGCAGACGCACGTCGACGTCGTAGAGCCTGCCGCCGCCGGTGACCGTCCCCAGCAGGGCGACGATCTTCTGCGCAAGACGCGCCGCCCAACGCTGGGCATCGAGCGGCCGCGCGCCGTCGGACTGGGCATCGGCGGGCGCGTCGTAGAGGAAGACCAGGTCGAGGTCCGACCCGAAGCCCAGTTCCTCGCCGCCCAGGCTACCGTAGCCGACCACCCCAAAACGGGCATCGGGCAACCGGCCATGGGCGCGCTCGAGTTCGCGCATCGCCAGTGCGAGCACCACCTCGACCACCGCGTCGGCCAGCCAGGCGAGTTGCCGGGTCGCCGTCGGCGGATCGAGCCGGCGGTCAAGCGTGGCCAGTGCGATCCGGAAGCTCAACTGCTGGCGGATCTCGTTGAGCGCGAGCAGCGCCGCTTCCAGATCGCGCTGCTGCAGCGCACGGCTGCACTGGGTCGCCAAACCATCGCGCTCGGGCAATGGCCCTTCGACCCGGGCGTCGAGCAGTTCGTCGAGTAGCAGCGGATGCGCGGCGAGGCGCTCGGCGAGGAAGGCGCTACGGGTCACCGCCTCCACCAGCCGCGCCAGCGCAGCCGGTTGCTCGTCGAGCAAGGCCAGGTAGCTCGCACGCCGCAGGATGTTGTGCAGCAGCGCCAGCAGGCGGCGCACCGCCTGCAGCGGCCGATCCGCCGGCGCAGAGGCTTGCAGCAGCACCGGCATCAGCCGGTCGAGCCGCGCGCGGGCATTGTCCGACAGGTCGCGCACGCTCGGCGAGCGCGCGAAGTCGCGCAGTGCCTCGGCGACCTCGCGCGCATCGGCAAATCCGGCCTCGGCCAGTGTCTGCGCATCGCCGCCGTCGGGCAGCGCGCGCCACCAGGTCGCCAGATCGCTGTCGGTGTCGACGCTGCGCTGCTGGCTGCGGACCGCCAGCAGCGCATCGAACTCGTGCGCAACGTGGCCGCGCTCGCGCCGCAGCTCGGTCTCGAGCGCCGCCCAATCGGCGTACCCCAGACCGGACGCGATCCGCAGCCGGTCGAGCGGATCGGCCGGCAGCAGATGGGTTTGCGCATCGCGCAGCATCTGCAGCCGGTTCTCGACGCGGCGCAGGAACAGGTACGCCGCCTGCAGCCGCGCCAGCGCCTCGTCGGCCAATTGCCCTGCCGCATGCAGCGCGCGCAGTGCCGGCAGCAGCCGTCGCTCGCGCAGCGCCGGTTCGCGCCCGCCCC
Organism: Luteimonas sp. TWI382; assembly: GCF_039674545.1. NCBI lineage: Bacteria > Pseudomonadati > Pseudomonadota > Gammaproteobacteria > Lysobacterales > Lysobacteraceae > Luteimonas > Luteimonas sp. TWI382. The sequence goes on along the minus strand of NZ_JBDJNS010000016.1, from coordinate 22,257 downwards.
GGATCAGCTGCAGCGCCTGGGCCAGGAACTCGACTTCGCGGATGCCGCCATCGCCGCGCTTGATGTCGTCGGCCAGCTCCCGGCGCGCGACTTCGGCCGCGATCATGTCCTTCATCTGCCGCAGGCCGTCGAGCGCGCCGAAGTCGAGATAACGGCGGTAGACGAACGGGCGCAGCAGGTCGAGGAAACGCGCGCCTGCGGCGAGGTCGCCGGCCACGGGCCGTGCTTTCTGCCAGGCATAGCGCTCCCAATCGCGTCCCTCGCGCTGGAAGTACTGCTCCATCGCCGCAAAGCTCAACGCGATCCGGCCGGCGTTGCCGAACGGCCGCAGGCGCAGGTCGACGCGATGGCAGAAGCCGTCGCCGGTGATCTCGTCGAGCAGCCGCGCCAGTTGCTGGCCCAGCCGGGTGAAGTAGTCCTCGGCCGCCAACGGCCGCGCGCCGTCGCTCTCGCCGGCCGCTTCGAAGCCGTAGACCAGATCGATATCGGAACTGAAGTTCAGTTCGCCACCGCCGAGCTTGCCGAGCCCGAACACGACCAACCGCACCGCGCGGCCCTCGCCGTCGCGCACGACGCCGTGGCGATCGGCGAAAGCCTGTTCGAGGGCGTCCAGTGCGACCTGCAGGCAGGTCTCGGCCAACTGGGTGCTGCCGGCGAGCGTCGTTTCGACATCGTCCAGCCCATGCACGTCGCGCCAGATCAGCCGCGTCGAACAGGCCAGGCGATAGCGCCGCAGCAGCATCGGCCAGTCGCTGCGATTGCCGGCGTCCAACTGCGGCGGTGCGGGCGGCGTATCGCCGTCGTCGGCCAGCAGCTTTGCGAGCAGGTCGGGCTGGCGCTGCAGCACGTCGATCGCGACGTCGCTGGCGACCGCGACCGGATGCAGCCGCGCCATCGCCGCGGGGGCGGCGTGCACATCGTCGGGCAGGCGGGCCAACAGGCGGGCGACATGCGCATCGAGCGCTGTACGGGGATCGTCGGTCATCCCGCCATCATGACAGCGGCCGTCGGTGCGAAACAGGACGCCGGAATGGGCGTTCCACTTCGAATGGGCGGCAGCCTGCCAGCCGGACGCCGCTCTCCCCCGCAACAAACCGGGGTCAGAGTGCAATTTCGTCTTGAGCAATTGCCCGCTTACCCCGGTTTTGGTTTTGCGGGGAGACGCAGAATCGACCGGCGCCGGCGAAGAACCAAAAAAAAGCCCGCTTCCGGCGAACCGGTTACGGGCTTGCTCCCTCCCCCACGTCGGGTGCGGGGTGATATTGGAAGACTGGCGGAGCGGATGCACGCTGCAGTGCAAAACGATACTGGCGGGTTCACCAACCCCCGCGCATTCAGGCTCAGGGCGCAGGAGGGGCAATCCGCGAGGTCCCGGCGCGCGCGACGCCCAGCGTCGTCTGGACAAGATCGGCAAGCGCCGACGCGGCGTCGGGTCGCCCGAGCCCGGCCGCCGCACGCGCCGCGGCAGGCAGCACCGTCGGAGACGCGAACGCGTCTTCGAGCAACCCGGCGAGCCGCTCGGCGCTCAGATCGGCCTCGGGCATGCACCAGCCCACGCCGGCAGCGGCCAGGGCTTCGGCATTGCGGCGCTGCTCGTCGCGCGAGCCGCCCTGGGGGATCGGCACCATCACCGCGGGGCGGCCGACGGTCAGCAGGTCGGCAGCGGTCGTTGCGCCAGCGCGGGTGACGACCAGATGCGCATCGCGTAGCCGCACCCCCATATCGTCGAAGAACGGGCGGACTGTCGCCTCGATGCCGGCCGCACGCAGCGTGGCTTCGACCGCGTCGGCGCCCTCGCCTTTCATCTGTAGCGAGACGTGCAGCCGACGCCGCATCGTCTCGGGCAACCGCAGCAGCGCGGGCGGCGCGACCTCGCCGAACACGCGCGCGCTCTGGCTGCCGCCCACGACCAGCAGCCGCAACGGCGCATCGCCGTCGAGTGCAGGATAGTCGCCACGCGCAGCCAGGATCGCCGCGCGGACCGGGTTGCCGGTGTCGACGATGCGCATCGGATCGAACCCGTCGAGCCCGGCTGTCGCCGGGAACGAGGTCGCCACACCGGCGGCCAGCCGCAGCAGCTTCTGGTTGGCAAGACTCAGCCGCGCCCCCTGCTCGTGCAGCAGCAGCGGGCAGCCCAGGCTTCTCGCCGCCAGCGCGGGGGCGAAGCTGGGATAGCCGCCGAACCCCACCAGCAGGCCAACGCCACGCCGGCGCATGTCGCGGCGCGCCTGCCAGGCCGCACGCAGGATCGTGACCCCGGCGGCGAGCTTGCCGGTGACGCCGCCTTCGAGGCTGCGCGCCGGCAGCACGACGTGGTCGAGCCCGGCCAGTGCCTGGGTGTAGGCCGCGCCGCGACGCTCGGTGTAGATCACCACCGGATGCCCGCGCCGCTGCAGTTCCCGTGCCAGCGCCTCGGCCGGGAACAGATGACCGCCGGTGCCGCCTGCGGCGCAGGCGACGGCGGGAAGCGAGGTGCGGGCGACAGACGACGACATGGCGAATCCGGACGCGGACGGGGGCACGACTATAGCGAGCGCACGCGGCGCCGCGTGGTCCTGCACGATCCCGCCGCCCACGCGATAATCGGGGCTTCAACGCCACTGTGCCCGTCATGACCGAAGACCGTATCCGCAACGCCACCCTGCGCAGCCGCATCGTCACGCCCGAGCAGGCAGCCGCGCTGATCGAACCGGGCCAGACCGTCGCGATGAGCGGCTTCACCGGCTCGGGCTACCCCAAGGCGGTGCCGGTGGCGCTGGCCGCACGCATCGAGCAGGTCCATGCGGCGGGGCAGCCATTCCAGATCCGGCTGCTGACCGGCGCATCGACCGCGCCCGAGCTCGACGGCGCGTTGGCCAAGGTCGACGGCATCGCCTTGCGGCTGCCGTTCCAGAGCGATCCCGAAGCGCGCCGCCGCATCAACGACGGCAGCCTGGCCTATATCGATGCGCACCTGAGCCACGTCGCCCAGCACGCGTGGTTCGGCTTCTATGGCGATATCGACGTGGCGGTGATCGAGGCGGTGGCGATCCGCGAGGACGGCACCATCGTGCCGTCGACCTCGGTCGGCAACAGCAAGACCTGGCTGGACCTGGCCAAGCGCGTGATCGTGGAGGTCAACGAGGTGCAGCCGCTCGCGCTCGAGGGCATGCACGACATCTACTACGGCACCGCGCTGCCGCCGCAGCGTCGCCCGATCCCGCTCGAACACGCCGACGACCGCATCGGCGACACCGCGCTGCGCTGCGACCCGGACAAGATCGTCGCGGTCGTGCGCACCGCCGCCCCCGACCGCAACAGCCCGTTCAACCCGCCTGACGAGGCCAGCCAGCGCATCGCCGCGTCCCTGATCGAGTTCCTGCAGCACGAGGTGGCCAAGGGCCGGTTGCCCAAGGGGCTACTGCCGCTGCAGTCGGGCGTGGGCAACATCCCCAATGCGGTGCTCGCCAATCTTGCCGACAGCGGCTTCCGCGATCTGACCGCGTTCACCGAGGTGATCCAGGACGGCATGCTCGACCTGCTCGAATCGGGTGTGCTGCGCAGCGCCTCGTGCACGGGCTTTGCGCTGAGCCCGGAGGCCAGCCTGCGCTTCGAGGCCAACATCGGCTTCTTCCGCGAGCGCATCGTCCTGCGCACCCAGGAGATCTCCAACCACCCCGAACTCGTCCGTCGCCTGGGCTGCATCGGCATGAACGGCATGGTCGAGGTCGACATCTACGGCAACGTCAACTCGACCCACATCATGGGCAGCCGCATGCAGAACGGCATCGGCGGTTCGGGCGATTTCGCGCGCAACGGCTTTCTGTCGATCTTCATGAGTCCGAGCACGGCCAAGAACGGCACGATCTCATCGATCGTGCCGATGGTCAGCCACGTCGACCACACCGAGCACGATGTCTCGATCGTCGTCACCGAGTACGGCCTGGCCGATTTGCGCGGGCTCTCGCCCAAGCAACGCGCGCGGGTGCTGATCGACCGCTGCGCGCATCCGGACTATCGCGACGCGCTGGCGGACTACTTCGCGCGCGCGCTGCGCGACAGTTACGGCAAGCACACCCCGCACCTGCTGCCCGAGGCGCTGTCCTGGCACCAGCGCTGGCTCGACACCGGCGACATGCGCGCCGCGCGCTGAGCCCAAGGCGTCCCGGACCGGCCGCGTCGGGCTACGGCCCCGGCTGCGCCTGCAGCCAGGCAAGCTTGCGGGCGCGCGGCTGGCGCTTGAGCTGCCATTCGGCGCGCGACGCGCTGGCGCGATCGGCATAAGGCCGACTGGCCAGCAGCCGCACCGGCGGGTGCGCCCGTGTGTACTTGGCGCCGCGACCGGTCGCATGCGCTCTGAACCGCGCGTCAAGATCGGTGGTAATGCCCGCATACCAACTGCCGTCGCGGCATTCGAGCAGGTAGAGGTGCCAGGGCTGCGCGGTGGTCATGGCCGGATCATCGGCGGCGCGATGCGCGAGCGTCAATCCAGCCGGTCGAACGCGAACAACCGGGCCAGCGGATGGCGACGACGCTCGATGCCGGCGCGCAACAGGCCGGCACCGAGCATCGAATAGGTGATGCCGTTGCCGCCGTAGGCCATCGCGTAATGCACGCGCGGGCCGGTCGCCGGATGCGGGCCGAAGAACGGCAGGCCGTCTTCGGTTTCGGCGAACGTGCCGGCCCAGGCGAAGGTCGGTTGCAGATCGAGCGCCGGCCAGAGGGACTGCACCCGCTTCATCAGCCGGCGCGCCTTCTTGTCGACGCGCGCATCGCGGCGGGCGGGCACGTCGACCGCGTCGTCCTCGCCGCCGATCAGCAAGCGGCGGTCGCCAGTGGTGCGCAGGTACAGGTACGGCCGCGCCGTCTCCCAGACCAGCAACCGCGCCAGCCGCTCGGGCAAGGCGTCGTCCAAGGGATCGGTGACGAAGGCGTAACTGCTGCGGTTGCGCGCCACGCGCTTGGGCAGCCAGTGCTGGCTGGCGTAACCGGCCGCGACGACGACATGACGCGCACGGACGTGGGTGCCGGCGTCGGTCGTCGCGAGCACGTCGCGGCTGCGCGCCTGCAGGTCCACGACCGTGCTGCGGTCATAGACGCCAGCGCCGCGCCGGGCCAGCCGCGCCAACAGCCGCGAGGCGAAGCGATAGGGATCGACCTGGGCGGCCTGCGCGCTGAGCAACGCGGCCGGCGCTTCGAACCCGTAGCGCGCCTGCACCGTGGGCCCGTCGAGGTACTCGATGTCGAACCCATGCCGACGCCGTGCGACGTACTCGTCCCGCAGCGCCGACACGTCCCGCTGCCGGCTGGCGTAGTAGAGGCTGCCGGTACGCTCGAAGTCGACATCGCGCACGTCGCGGGCGATGCCGGCGAGCAGGTCGATCGCCTCGCCGCAGGCGCGGTAGGCCAGCGCCGCGTCGTCTTCGCCGTAGCGCTGCGCCAGGTCCACCAGGTGGGTATCGATCTCGTACTGCAGCAGTGCGGTGCTCGCCGCGCTGCTGCCCCAGGCGACATCGCGCTGCTCGAGCACGACGACCTCGTGCCCGTGCGCCGCCAGTTCGTCGGCGATCAGCGCCCCGGTGATGCCGCCACCGATCACCAGCACGTCGCACCGCAGGTCCTGATCGAGCTTGGGGAATGCATGCATCAGGCCGTTGCGGACGGCCCAGAACGGATAGCCGCTCTTGAGATCCATGGCTGCATCATCGAGAAAGATGGCGCAGCCTATTGAGCGCCGTGTGAGCGCCGTGCGGAGACCGCTCCGCCTCACCGCCGAGGCGTCGAGGCGGCGGACCGCCTAGACTGCGCCCCCCGCTCTCCGCCGTGCCGCCCCGATGTCCGATCCCGCCCCCGCCGCCCCGCCCCGCCAGGATCCGGACGTGATCGTCCTGGGGGCGGGCGCGGCCGGGTTGATGGCGGCGATCGCGGCCGGCCAGCACGGTCGCCGCGTGCTGGTGCTCGACCACGCCAACAAGGTCGGCAAAAAGATCCTGATGTCGGGCGGCGGCCACTGCAACTTCACCAACACCGGCACCACGCCAGCGCAGTACCTGTCGTCGAACCCGCACTTCTGCAAGTCCGCGCTGGCGCGCTACACGCCGCAGGATGTCATCGATCTGGTCGACCGCCACGGGATCGCCTGGCACGAAAAGGAGCTCGGGCAGTTGTTCTGCGATGGGTCTTCGAAGCAGATCGTGCGCATGCTGCTCGACGAGGCGCAGGCCGTTGGTGTGCAGGTCCGCACGCATTGCGCGGTGCAGCTGCCGCGCGCAGTCGAGGGCGGCTTTCGGCTCGAGACCGCGATCGGCACGCTGCACTGCGCTTCCTTGATCGTGGCGACCGGCGGGCTGTCGATCCCGAGCCTGGGCGCGAGCGGCTTCGGCTACGAGATCGCACGCGCGTTCGGGCATGCCCTGCTCCCCACGCGTGCCGGCCTGGTGCCACTGACCCTCAGCGGCAAGCACCAAGAGCGGCTCGCCGAGCTGTCGGGCGTCGCACTCGACGTCGAAGCCGGCTGCAACGGCGCCGCGTTCCGCAACCGCATGCTGATCACCCATCGCGGCCTCAGCGGCCCGGCGATCCTGCAGATCTCTTCCTATTGGCAGCCCGGCGACGACCTGCGCCTGGACCTGCTGCCGGGCCGCGATGCGCTGGCGTGGCTGCAGGCGCAGCAGGCCGAGCGTCCGGCATCCGAACTGCGGACCGTGCTGGCCGACGTGATGCCGCGCCGGTTCGCGCAGCGGCTGTGCGAGGTGTGGCTGGCGAGCCGGCCGATGCGGCAGTACACACCCGCGCAACTGCACGACACCGCGGCGCTGTTGCAGGCCTGGCCGCTGGTCGCCAGCGGCACCGAGGGCTACCGCACCGCCGAGGTCACGCTCGGCGGCGTCGACACCCAGGCGGTGTCGTCGCGCACGCTCGAATCGCGGCACGCGCCGGGGCTGTACTTCGTCGGCGAGGTTCTCGACGTGACCGGCTGGCTGGGCGGTTACAACTTCCAGTGGGCCTGGGCATCGGGCATGGCGGCCGGCAGCACCGCCTGAGCGCGTCAGCGCACGATCGCGCGCACTGACGTCGCCCAGGCGGCGCTCACGCAGCCTGGGCGTCGGCCCGGCTTCGGCGGGTCCGGACCGCGTCGGCCAGCCGGTCGAGTACGTCGACCGTCGTGGCCCAGTCGATGCAACCATCGGTGATGCTCTGGCCGTAGGTCAGCGCCCGGCCGGGGGCGAGCGGCTGCTTGCCGGCGACCAGGTGGCTTTCGATCATCGTCCCTATGATGCGCCGCTCGCCGGCAGCGATGCGGTCGGCGATGTCGGCGATCACCGCGGGCTGGTTGTCGGGATTCTTGCCGCTGTTGGCATGGCTGGCGTCGACCATCAGCGCCGGGCGCAGGCCGCTGGCGACCAGTACCTGGGCCGCGGCCTCGACGCTGGCCGCGTCGTAGTTGGGCCGCACGCCACCGCGCAGGATCACATGGCAATCCAGGTTGCCGGCGGTGGCGGCGATCGCGCAGCGGCCGTCCTTGCCCACGGCGAGGAAATGATGGGAGTGGGAGGCCGCGCCGACGGCATCGACCGCGATGCGCACGTCGCCGCCGGTGCCGTTCTTGAAGCCGACCGGGCACGACAGCCCCGACGCCATCTCGCGATGCACCTGGCTCTCGGTGGTACGGGCGCCGATCGCGCCCCACGCGACCAGGTCGGCGAGGTACTGCGGGCTGATGATGTCGAGGAACTCCACGCCGGCCGGCAAGCCCAGGGCGTTGACGTCGCGCAGCAGGCTGCGCGCGAGCCGCAGCCCGCGGTCGATGCGGAAACTGCCGTCCAGATCGGGATCGTTGATCAGCCCCTTCCAGCCGATCGTCGTACGCGGCTTCTCGAAGTACACGCGCATGACCAGCTCTAGCGCATCGCCGTGCGTGTCGCGCAGCGCGCGCAGGCGATGCGCGTAGTCCATCGCCGCGACCGGGTCGTGGATCGAGCACGGGCCCACGACGACGATCAGGCGGTCGTCATGGCCGTGGAGGATGGCATGGCAGGCCGCACGGGCATCGGTGACCGTCGATGACATCGCCTCGTCGCAGGGCAACTCGGCCAACAGCTGCATCGGAGGTGTCAGCGGCTGCAGGTCGCGGATACGCAGGTCGTCGGTATCGGGGGGCATGCGGAAAGATCCTGGAAGAAAGCGGGAGAACGGGCATGAAAAAAGCCGCCAGGGTCGCTGGCGGCTTTCAGGGATGCGTGTGAACCGAGATCGTCAGGGTACGCGCAGGCCTTCCACCGCCGGGGGCGTGGGAAACCAATACCAACGATAGAAGGCGGCGACGCGGTTCATGGCGCCAGTGATAGCACGTCGAACCCGGCAATGCGACGGTTGCATCTGCGACCATCGCATCCCGGCCTCACCTGGGCAGTAGCGGCGGCCGCCCCTCGTACCAGTCGCGGGCGCCGGCGATATGCAGCGTGCGCTCGCCGCCCTGCAGCTCCACGCCCAGCCCCAGCACGCCCCAGCGCGCGTACAGATCGCCCGCAGGATGGCCGTCGTCGATCCGCAGCCTGGCCTTCAGATCAACCCGGTCATTGCGCGCCTCGATGCGATCGAACACCAGTTCCTTGTCGCGCATGCGCAAGTCGCCCGTCGCATGGACCTGGCCGGCGTCGACCAGGTTGCCGATCCAGCGCGGCAGCACGCGACGCTCGGCGAACAGGCCCAGCAGCACGCTGATGTCGCGCATGTCGACCTGGCCGCGCCCGGTCACCTCAAAAGGCTCGCGCCATTGCAGCGTGCCCTGCTCGAGCGCCAGACGCGCCCACCACGGCGACGCTTTCCCACTCGACTCGCCTTCCATCCGCACGCCGTCTAGGCGCGCGGCCACCGAATCGATCGTGTAGTGGCGTCCTGTCTTCTGTGCCCGCGTCAGGCGGCTGTCGAGCGCCACGTCGCCGGTCAGCCGCGAGGGCCCGAGCGCCACCCGGACCCCGCTGCCACGCACCTGCAGGCGCCCGCTGGCCATTTCGCCGGCGTTGTCCAGGCGCAGGTCGCCACTCGCCTGTCCGCTGCCGCCCAGCAGGCGTGCGCTGTCCCCGGGCAGATAGCGGTTGAAGCTGCGCAGGTCCGGCACCTGCGCATCGTCGAACCGCAGGCGCGCCTCCAGCCGTTCGTGGAATTCGGCCAGCGGGCCGCTGGATGCAAGATCCAGGCGCAGGTCGCGCCCGCGCAGATCGACACGCTCAGGCGAGGCCTCGGGCGCCAACGTGAAGCGATCCATCTCGATCGCGACTGTGGTCCGGGGCGCTTCGTCCTCGGCCGCCTCCATGCGCATCGCGGCATGCGCGGCCCCTTCGAGCCGGTTGTCGAGCACCCGGGCCCGTACGCGCGCGTCGCGCACGTCGATCCGGCTTCCGGGCCGTAGCTGCCCATGCTGCAGCGCGAGGGCAGCCTCGAGGTCGGCCCGTCCATCGAAGGACAGCCAGTCGACGTCGTCGAGCAGCACGTCGACCCAGCGCAGGGGCACCGCCGGCCACTGCGTCTCCACGGTACCGCCCAGTGCACGCAGAGGACGCAGCCAGTCGTCCGGACCGAGCCTGCGGTCGTCGACGCGCAGGTCCGCGCGCAGCCAGGGCGTACCGGTCGAAGGTGCCGGCACCCGGGCCGCGAGCGCGATCGCATCGGGCGCGGTCCGTAGCGCGACGCCCAGCGGATGGCGCAACGCCGTCCCGTCCGCGCCGCGCGAGAACACCGGCGCCGACCAGTCCAGCCGGCTGCCGGGCATCAGGACGCCGCGCTCGAGCCGTAGGTCGGCGCGCAGGTGTCCGGAGCTCGCAGCGGTCCCGATCGGCAGTGCATCGTCGTTGCGCGCGACCAGGTCAACGCCCGGCGCCGGGCCGTCGACGCGTAGACGCAGATCGACCAGCACCAGCTTCTCCACGCCCTGCGCCTGTTCCCGGATGTGGGCCGGCATCGCGATCTCGAAGTCCAGAGCGCCCTCGCGCAGCAGCGCCACGTCGCCCACGCGCAGGGTCGCGTCGGGCATGCGCAGTGTCGAATGCCCGACCGCCATCGGCCCGCCCTGCAACTGCTTCTCGAACACGAATCGGGCGTCGCCGTGCCCGGTCACGCGGGCCTGGTAGAAGTCGAAGCGCAACAGGCTCGGCGTGGTGATCGCATCGAAGCGCAACGTCCAGGGCTTCTGGCCCGGTCGCACAGTGGTCGGCATGTCGTGCGGCGTGCGTGCGACGTGGACCGACACATCCTGCGCGCGGATGGTGCCGAACGCGACCTCGCGCCACAGCAGCGGCAACAGCTTGATCCGGCCGTCGGCGCGCGGCGTGGCGGCGGTCCACAGATTGGTGCGGGCATGCCCGCCCATCACCACGTCGCGCGCGTGGATGTGTCCGGGATACAGACTCATCGCCCAGGACCACTGCGCGTGGTAGCGCTCGGGCTTGCGATTGACCAGGCGTTCGCCCAGCGCGCTGTTGAGCAGCACGTTGGCCGCGATCAGATACAGCAGGTACAGCGCCACGAGCAGGGTCACGCCCAGGCGCACCCCTCGCCGGTGCGCGCGGAGCCAGGAAGCGGTCGTGGTCGTCATGCCGACAGCATCGCCGATGGCGGGTGACGGCGCCGAACACGCGACGCCGACGGGGCGGTGGCGCCATGCCGCCACTGCCCCAGGAGGACCGGCCCAAACAAAAAGACCCCCGCTTGCGCGGGGGTCCGGGGTGTCGCGATACGACGCAGGCGCTGGATCAGAAATCCATGCCGCCCATGCCGCCCATGCCACCGCCCGGCGGCATCGCCGGCTCGTCCTTCTTCGGCAGCTCGGCGACCATCGCTTCGGTCGTGATCATCAGACCGGCGATCGACGCGGCGTTCTGCAGCGCGGTGCGGGTGACCTTGGTCGGGTCCAGGATACCGAACTCGACCATGTCGCCGTACTCGCCATTGGCGGCGTTGTAACCGTAGTTGCCGGTCCCGCCCTTGACGTTGTTGACGATGACCGACGGCTCTTCGCCGGCGTTGGTCACGATCTCGCGCAGCGGGGCTTCCATCGCACGCAGCGCGATCGCGATGCCGTGGTTCTGGTCTTCGTTGGCACCCTTGAGATCGGAGATCGCAGCCAGCGCGCGGATCAGCGCGACGCCACCGCCGGGGACCACGCCTTCCTCGACGGCTGCGCGCGTGGCGTGCAGGGCGTCTTCGACGCGGGCCTTCTTCTCCTTCATTTCGATCTCGGTCGAGGCGCCGACCTTGATCACCGCCACACCACCGGCCAGCTTGGCCACGCGCTCCTGCAGCTTCTCGCGGTCGTAGTCCGAGGAGGTCTCCTCGATCTGCGCCTTGATCTGCTTGATGCGCGACTCGATCGAACCGGTGTCGCCGGCGCCGTCGATGATCGTGGTGTTCTCCTTGGAGACCTGCACCTTCTTGGCGCGGCCCAGGTCGTTGATCGTCGCCTTCTCGAGCGACAGACCCACTTCCTCGGAGATCACGGTGCCGCCGGTCAGCACGGCCATGTCTTCGAGCATCGCCTTGCGACGGTCGCCGAAGCCCGGCGCCTTGACGGCCACGACCTTGACGATGCCGCGGATGGTGTTGACGACGAGCGTGGCCAGAGCCTCGCCCTCGACTTCCTCGGCGACGATCAGCAGCGGCTTGCCGGCCTTGGCCACGCCCTCGAGGACGGGCAGCAGGTCACGGACGTTGGAGATCTTCTTGTCGTGCAGCAGGATGAACGGATCGTCGAGATCGGCGGTCTGCGACTGCTGGTTGTTGACGAAGTACGGCGACAGGTAGCCGCGGTCGAACTGCATGCCCTCGACGACGTCGAGCTCGTTCTCCAGGCCCGAGCCTTCCTCGACCGTGATCACGCCTTCCTTGCCGACCTTCTTCATCGCGTCGGCGATGATCGTGCCGATCGACTCGTCGGAGTTGGCCGAGATCGTACCGACCTGGGCGATCGCCTTGTCGTCGGCCGTCGGCTTGGACAGGTTCTTGAGCTCGGCGACGGCGGCCTGCACCGCCTTGTCGATGCCGCGCTTGAGGTCCATCGGGTTCATGCCGGCGGCGACGGCCTTGGAGCCCTCGCGGATGAACGCCTGGGCGAGCACGGTCGCGGTCGTGGTGCCGTCACCGGCGTTGTCGGACGTCTTGGAGGCGACCTCCTTGACCATCTGCGCGCCCATGTTCTCGAACTTGTCGGCCAGTTCGATCTCCTTGGCGACGGACACGCCGTCCTTGGTGATCGTCGGCGCGCCGAAGCTCTTTTCGAGCACGACGTTGCGGCCCTTCGGGCCGAGGGTCGCCTTGACGGCGTTGGCGAGCACGTTGACGCCGCGCACCATCTTGGAGCGCGCGTCTTCGCCGAAGCGGATTTCCTTAGCAGCCATTGAAAACTCCGGAATTGAAATAGGGGATTAGGGATTTGGAAAAGCGCAGGACGCGGACGATTCGCGAGGCGCGAAAATGGGCGTTGACCGCCTCGATTCCCCACTCGCGAGGCCTGACGCCCCCGCTTTCGATCAGCCGACGATCGCGAGGATGTCGTCTTCCTTCACGATCTTGTATTCGATGCCTTCGGCCTTGTAGGCGCTGCCCGAGTACTGACCGTAGATCACGATGTCGCCGACCTTGACCTTCGGCGCGCGCACGCTGCCGTTGTCCAGGGCCTTGCCTTCGCCGACGGCGACGACTTCGCCCTTGGTGGGCTTTTCCTTGGCGTTGTCCGGGATCAGGATGCCGCCGGCAGTCTTCTCTTCGGCCTCGACGGGCTTGACCACGACGCGGTCGTACAGCGGCTTGAGATTGCTCATTCCAACCCTCTCTAAGTGATTGATTGTGAAGAAAACGGGCCCGAATTCTAGCACTCGCCCATGGGGACTGCCAGAACGCGCGGCGCACGCACCCTGGCAAGCCAGGGACGCGACGGGAGATGGGTGCGCGCTGCGGCTTTACAAGGGGCCGCGCAGAAAAATCTTGAGGCCGTTGAAACGCGAGACCCCGGCGCAGCGCCAGGGCCGGTGTGCGTTCCGGCAGTGGTTCAGCGGAAGCGCCAGGCGGCAACGAGCATCGTCTCGCCGTCGTTGGGCTGCTTGATGCTGGCGTTGGAGATGTGGCGGGCCAGCAGCGAGAATCGCTGCCAACGCCAGCCGATGGTGCTCACGAACTGCGGATTGCCCGACAGCGCATCGGTCTCGCCGATCTGCACACCAACGCCGAAGCCGGCGGTGAACCCATTGTCGCGCTCGTAACGTGCGCCACCATGGATCACGCCGGTGTCCTCGTCGAGATCGAAACGGGTATCGCCGCGCGCTTGGATGTAGACGCCGCCCAACTCCCAGCGCAGCACACCATGGGCGGTGCGCCGCCACTCGGGCAACCACGCCAGAGTGACGACCGCGGTGGTCTCATTCTCGCGCGTGGCCGAGGCGCCGACGCCGACATCGATGGGGGAGGCCGCCTGAGCGGCAAGCGGCGCGGCCAGCGCGAGACCGGCAGCGAGAACGAAAGACGAGCGAAGGCGCATGGTGACCGCCGAGACAGCGTAGGGGGGAGGAAAAGTAAGTATACCGGCGAGTTCACTAATCGTGATCCGCGTGGACTGCCCACCAGCGGGATAGACCATCCCTGACTGGCCGACGCAGCGTCGCGCCGGCGTCGTGCATACCGCGTGCACGATGGACACCGAACCGATACCTTGGCCGGATGCCTGTGCTGACTTGCCTCAACAGCTGCCCGGACGAGGCCTCGGCCCAGCGCATCGCACGCACGCTCGTCGATGCCCGGCTCGCCGCCTGCGTCAGCCTGGTCCCGGGCGTGACCTCGATCTACCGCTGGCAGGGCCGAGTCCAGACCGATGCCGAGGTCCTGCTGGTGATCAAGACCACCGCAGACCGACTCGAGGCGCTGACCGAACGGCTGCGGGCGCTGCATCCTTATGACGTCCCCGAGCTCGTCGCGCTGCCGGTCGCCGGCGGACTGGCCGATTACCTGCACTGGGTCGAGGCCGAGACCGCACCGATCGAGGCCGGCGACGCGGACTGAACCTGGCGTTGGGCATCGCGCGGGGCGGCCTGCGATACTGCCGCGATGCGTACGTTCTTCCCTGCCTCGCTCCTGTCCCAGGCTGCGCCCCTCCGCCGCCAGGCGTCCCGCACCTGGCATGGTCTGCTCGCGGCTGCGCTACTGGGCACGATGTCGCCCGCCGCTGCCGTCGACTTCGACGATGTGCTGCCGGTCGATGAGGCGCTGGCGCTCTCGGCCACGGCGGTCGCCCACGACCGGATCGAGATCCGCTGGAAGATCGCCGACGGCTACTACCTGTATCGACACCGCACCGCGGCCCAGGTGCCCGACGGCAGCTTCGGTGCCGGCACGCTGGCGCTGCCCGATGGCCACCGCCACGTCGATGAATTCTTCGGCGAAGTCGAAACCTACCGCGGTCGGCTGATCGCAACCCTGGACGGACACCCGGCCGCCGGCACACGCCGCGTCGCACTGCAGGTCAAGTACCAGGGCTGCGCCGACGCCGGCATCTGCTACCCCCCGCAGACCCGTACCCTCCAAGTCGCTCTCCCCCAACCAACACCGGGGTCAGCGTCGGTTTTCTCGCGAACTGATGCGACGTCGCCTGCTGCAAAAAGCGACACTGACCCCGGTTTTGCGGCGCTGGGGCGGGCGCTGTCGGGGACGGGCGATGCGCTGCCCGCCGAACGCGCGTTCGCCTTCGAGGCGATTGCGCAGGATGGCGACACCATTCTGATGCGCTTCACCCCGGCGCCGGGCTACTACCTCTATCAGGACCGCAATCGCTTCACGATCGAGGGGGCGTCGGGTCTGCGCGCCGGCCAGCCACGCTGGCCCGCCGGCAAGGCGCATCACGACGATCATTTCGGCGCGGTGACCGTGTACTTCGACCAGGTCGACGTGCCGCTGCCGGTGCTGCGCCGTCGACCCGATGCCGCCGACGTCGAGGTGGTGGCGACCTTCCAGGGCTGCCAGACCGATGGTATCTGCTACCCGCCGATGACCCGTCGCGTCCCGGTGGCGCTGCCTGCGGGCACGACGACGGCCGCTGCGGCCACGCCGGCTGCAGCCCCCCCGGTCGCCGATGCCGGCTCGACGGACGCCGCCGAGGCGGCCCAAGCGCCCGTCGCCAGCGCCCCTGCCGCGCCGCTTTCTTCCGACGACGTCGCGAACGCAGCCGCCGCGGCCGGCAGCGATGCGGTCGCCGACAACGCCGCGCGCACCCGCCCCCCCGCCGCGCCGCGCACCGGCCTGCTGGCGGCGCTCGCGCTGGCGCTGCTCGGCGGCCTGGTACTCAACTTGATGCCCTGCGTGCTGCCGATCCTGTCGTTGAAGGTGCTGGGCCTGGCGCAGAGCGGCGGCAGTCGCGCGCGGGCCCGGGCACATGCGCTGTGGTACACGGCCGGCGTCCTGGTCGCGTTCGCGGCGGTCGGGTTGCTGGTGCTGGCGCTGCGCGCCGCCGGCCAAGCGCTGGGCTGGGGCTTCCAGTTGCAGCAACCCTGGTTCGTGGCCGCGCTGGTGTATCTGATGTTCGCAGTCGGGCTGAGCCTGTCGGGCGTGTTCACGCTCGGCGGCCGGGTCGGCAATCTCGGCCAGGCGCTGGCCGCGCGCACCGGGCCCAGCGGCGACTTCTTTACCGGCGTCCTGGCCTGCGTGGTCGCCAGCCCGTGCATCGCCCCGTTCATGGGCGGGGCACTGGCCTACGCGTTCGCCGCGCCCGCGACACTCGCGCTGGCGGTGTTCCTGATGCTGGGCCTGGGCCTGGCCCTGCCGTTCCTGTTGATCGGGCTGGTGCCGGCGCTCGCCGATCGCCTGCCCAAGCCAGGCGCGTGGATGGAAACGTTCAAGCAGGCGCTGGCATTCCCGATGTATCTGACCGCGCTGTGGCTGCTGTGGGTGTTCGGACGGCAGTCGGGCGTGAACGCGATGACGCTGCTGCTCGCCGGTCTGGTGCTGTTCGCGCTCGCGCTGTGGTGGTTCGAACGGCGTCGCTGGACCGGCGGCATGGTCTCGCGCGCGCTGGCGCTGGGCCTGCTGCTGGTGTCGCTGCTGCCGGCCGCCTACGCGGTGCGCTATGCACCGTCGGACACGCCCCGCGCAGTGGCCACCGATACGGACGATGAGGTCGCGTACTCGGCGCAACGCCTGCAGGCACTGCGCGAGGCCGGGACGCCGGTGTTTGTCAACATGACCGCCGACTGGTGCGTGACCTGCAAGGCCAACGAACGCCGCGTGCTGTCCCAGCCAGCGTTCCGCGAGGCCCTGACCCGGTCCGGGGCGACCTACATGGTCGGCGACTGGACCAACGTCGACCCGCAGATCGGCGCGTTCCTCGAAGCGCACGGCGCCGTCGGCGTCCCGTTGTACGTGGTCTACCCGCGCGGCGGCGGGGAGGGCGAGGTGCTGCCGGCGCTGCTGAGCGAGGCGGTGGTGACGAGCGCGCTCGAACGCGCGGGCGCCGCACAGTGACGCGGCGTGGCGGCACGCTGGCGATCATCGCGGTCGCCATCGTGGCCGGCGGACTGGGCGTGCTCGCCAGCCTGTTCGTCTCCGGCCCCGGCCCGCTGCTCGGCACCGAGGCCGGCCAGCGTCTGTACAACGATGCGCTGGTCGCCGCCGCCGAGCCGCCACCCGCCGGCGTGACCGTGGCCCGGCGCGGCGAGCCGGTGCCCGGCTTCGAGATCGCGCTGCTCGACGGCAGCCGGCTGCAACTGCCCGACGCCTATGCCGGGCGCCCGCTGCTGGTGAACCTGTGGGCCAGTTGGTGCGGCCCCTGCATCGAGGAGATGCCCGAACTCGACCGCTTCGCCCGCCAACAGGGCCCAGACGGCGTGCAAGTGCTCGGCATCGCGCTCGACGATGCCGAGGCCGTCCGAACGTTCCTGGAACGCATCCCGGTCGCCTACCCGATCGCGATCGACGCCCCTGGGCCAGCCGATGCCGGCGTGCGTCTGGGCAATCCGCGCGGGGTGCTGCCCTACACCGTGCTGATCGACGCCGACGGGCGGGTGCGCAAACAGCGGATCGGCCCGTTCGCGCACGGGGAAACCGAGGACTGGGCCACCCGCTGAGCGGCGAAATCAAACGGCCGTTTAAAATCGCCGAACGTCTGCGAACTGGACAGCAATGGAGACATCACGCAGACTTCGCGCACTTCCCGCACCCGGTGCCCGATGGCGTCGATCCTCGTCCTGCATGGCCCCAACCTCAACCTGCTCGGCACGCGCGAGCCGGAGGTCTACGGCCATGCGACGCTCGCCGACATCGACGCGATGCTGCGCGAGCGCGCGACTGCCGCCGGTCACACGATCGACAGCCTGCAGTCGAATGCCGAGCATGTGCTCGTCGACCGGGTCCAGGCGGCGCGCAGCGACGGCACCGCGATGATCCTGCTCAACCCTGCGGCATTCACCCACACGTCGGTCGCGCTGCGCGACGCCCTGGCCGCGGTCGCGATCCCGTTCATCGAGATCCACCTGTCGAATCCGCATCGCCGCGAACCATTCCGGCACACCAGCTACTTCAGCGATCTGGCCACCGGCGTGGTCTGCGGCTTCGGCGCAGACAGTTACCGCTATGCCCTCGATGCCGCGTTGCTCAGGCTGGAGCCTGCCGCATGACGCACCATGGCGCCGCACCTGCCGTGCTGCTGGCGTGCATCGCGGCCGCCTGGCCGCTGTCGGCAGCGTACGCCCTCGCCATCGGCGGCAGCTCTCGCAACGACGCCCGCCTGACGTGCCTGATCGACCCCACCCGTCTTCGCATCGGGCAGTTGCAGCAGCTTCGCGCGCTGTAAGCCTGCCCGCCATTCCGCCGACAACCACGAGGCCCGCATGGATCTCCGCAAAATCAAGAAGCTCATCGACCTGCTCGAAGAGTCCAACCTGACCGAGATCGAGATCAAGGAAGGCGAGGAATCGGTCCGCCTGTCGCGCACCTCGGCTGCGGCCGCGCCGGTGGCCTATGCCCCGGCCCCGGCGGCCCCCGCCCCGCGCGCGCCCGAGCCTGTCATGCCGATGAGCTCCCCGGTCGATGCCGCCACCGGCGGCACGCCCAAGGCCGGCGACGACCTGCCGCCCGGCCAGGTCACCAAATCGCCGATGGTCGGCACCTTCTACGCCTCGCCTGCGCCCGACAAGCCGGCATTCGTGTCGGTCGGCCAGCAGGTCAAGGCCGGCGACACGCTGGGCATCATCGAGGCGATGAAGATGTTCAACCCGATCGAGGCCGAAACCTCCGGCACGGTCGTCGCGATCCTGTGCGAAAGCGGCCAGCCGGTCGAGTTCGATCAGCCGTTGTTCGTGATCGGCTGAGGCCGCCCCGATGCTTGAAAAAGTCGTCATCGCCAACCGGGGCGAGATCGCGCTGCGCATCCTGCGCGCGTGCCACACGCTCGGCATCCGTACGGTCGCGGTGCATTCCACCGTCGATCGCAACCTCAAGCACGTGGCGATGGCCGACGAGTCGGTCTGCATCGGCCCGCCGCCGTCCAACCGCAGCTATCTCGACATGCCGGCGATCATTGCCGCCGCCGAGGTCACCGACGCCCAGGCCATCCACCCTGGTTACGGCTTCCTCAGCGAAAACGCCGATTTCGCCGAACGCGTCGAGCAGTCGGGCTTCGTGTTCATCGGCCCGAAGGCCGAGACCATCCGATTGATGGGCGACAAGGTCGAGGCGATCCGCGCGATGAAGGAGGCCGGCGTGCCCTGCGTGCCGGGCTCGGGCGGCCCGCTCGGCGACGACCCGGCGACCAACGTCAAGATCGCGCGCGAGATCGGCTACCCGGTCATCGTCAAGGCGGCCGGCGGCGGCGGCGGGCGCGGCATGCGCGTGGTCCACACCGAAGCGGCACTGGTCAACGCCATCGCCACGACCAAGCAGGAAGCCAAGGCCGCGTTCGGCAACGACATGGTCTACATGGAGAAGTTCCTGGAGAACCCGCGCCACGTGGAGATCCAGGTGCTGGCCGACGGCCAGGGCGGCGCGATCCATCTGGGCGAGCGCGATTGCTCGATGCAGCGCCGGCACCAGAAGGTCGTCGAGGAAGCACCCGCACCGGGCATCACGCCCGAGGCGCGTGCGCAGATCGGCAAGGTCTGCGTGGATGCGTGCATCCGCATCGGCTATCGCGGCGCGGGCACGTTCGAGTTCCTCTACGAGAACGGCCGCTTCTACTTCATCGAGATGAACACCCGCATCCAGGTGGAGCACCCGGTGACCGAGATGGTGACCGGCATCGACCTGGTGCGCGAGCAGCTGATGATCGCCTCGGGCCACAAGCTGTCGATCCGCCAGGAGGACGTGGTGCTCACCGGCCACGCCATCGAATGCCGCATCAACGCCGAGGACCCGGAGACCTTCCTGCCCTCGCCCGGCACGATTCTGCACTTCCACGCCCCCGGCGGCCCGGGCGTGCGCGTCGACACGCATGTCTACGAAGGCTATGCGGTGCCGCCGAACTACGACTCGATGATCGGCAAGCTGATCGTGCACGGCGCCGACCGCGAGCAGGCAATCTGCCGGATGCGCGTGGCGCTGTCGGAAATGGTCGTGGACGGTATCAAGACCAACATCCCGCTACAGCAGCGGATCATGCGCGATCAGGGCTTCCACGCGGGTGGCCAGAACATCCATTACCTGGAAAAGCGCCTGGCCGAGCGCAAGAACAAGACGCTGGCCATCGGCTGAGGTCACCACCGGCGCGCGCAGGCCGCGCGCCGGTGGTCGTCAGGGCTCGCGGTCGGGAAACGCGCGCCGCAAGGAGGCATCGAGCCGGATCGGTCGGGCCCAGCGGTCATAGCTCGCCACCAGGCCGCGCTTGACCCGCACGACCGGCTCGCCGCCCGGCGGCACATCGAGGCGCTCGAGCACGCTGACCCAACCGCCGCTGCGATCGCGCCGCCAGTGCGCGGCGATTTCCCGGCAGGACCGCCCCAACGCCCGACCCACGGCGCAGGCGAAGTAGACATCGCCGGCGCGCATGCCCGCCTCGTCGAGCAGTTGTTCGACCAGCGCCCGCGGCGCAACCTGGTAACGCGCGACCTCGTCGACGAACGCGTCCCGGTAGCGCGCCGCATACAGATCGACATCCGCCAGCCAGGTGTCGAGCCAGGCATCGCCGGTCCCAAGATCGGGCACTGCGTCTTCGACAGCGTCTGCAGAGTCGGCGGCCGCCGCAGCATCCTGGGCCGATGCCGGACACGCGACACAGGCCAGCAGCAGGAACGACAGGCACACAGCAGCGGATGGCAGGCGCACGGGCGGTTACTCGAGGCGGGATCAGGTCGGATCGTGTCGCGGCTTCGACGCCGCCGCGACGCGCGAGAGCCGACGATAGCCCAACACCGCAAGCGAGGACACCCGCAGATGGAGCCGCATCGAGCCACCACGCGCACGCCGCGCGTGCTGCGCTGGGGCATCGTGGCCTGCGTCGTGGCACTGGGCCTGGGCGCCTACTGGATCGCACTCGATCACGTGGCCACGCGCGTCGGCCAGGACGCCGAGAACAGCCTGCGCAACGTACCGCGCAACGACGACACGCGGCACCGCGCCGATTGATCGCAGCCTGCGGCGACGCCATCGGCCTTGCCGCGTACGACCACGAGGCGAGCCCCGAAACGCGGATCGCCGCCCGAAGGCGGCGATCGCTGGACTCACGCCCGGTTGGGCTGATGCTCGATCACGCCCTCAGCGCCAGCCGCCCCGACGCCCCCGATCCTGGCGCGGATCGTAGTAGTACGTGGTGCAGCGGCCACGGCGGTCGCATTCGGTCCGGCCACGCGCGCGCTCATGGTGGCGGTGGCGCTCGGCGGCATAGCGCGGCGGACCATGGTGGTGGCGGCCGTAGCTGCGCGGCGCGGTACGGTAGTACACCGGCCGGCCGTAGCGATCGTAGGACACGCGCAGGCGATCGTCGTCGCGATAGCGTCCGCGCCTGTCGTAGGCCGTATCGCCCCGCATGACGACATCGGCGATGTCCACGATCACCTGCACGAGGTCGTCGTTCGCGCGAGCCTGCGTCGGCACTGCCAGCGTAGCGGCCAAGCCGGTGGCCAACGCGGCCGGCCACATCCAGCGAGTCAGGGTGTTGGATGTCATCGGTCTCTCCTCACGACGCGGCCGCCACCGCGGCGGCCTGTGCCCCCAACATGCCGCGTTCGAAATGAATCGTCGTGCAATATTTCGCGCGCTGCACCGATGCCGCCATGCCGCGTAAACAACGCATTCAAATTGGAAACGGTTACGCCCGTTCGGCGCGTGTATCAGGCGCTCAACGCAATGCAATCGCCTGCGCCGCCAGGTCGACCACTGCCTCGGGCAGACGATCCGGCGTGGCGACCTCGCGCATGCGCTCGCGGCCTTCGACGATGTCGGCCAGGGTCTCGTGTGCCCAGGTCGTGCGGTAGGGCATGTAGACGCCCCAGCCGCCGAGGGCGAGGACCGGCGCGATGTCCGAGCGCAGCGAGTTGCCCACCATCAGGAAGGCCCGCGCATCGATATCGAACTCGGCCAGCACGCGCGCATAGGTCGCGGCATCCTTCTCGCTGACGATCTCGATGCGACCAAACAGGTCCGACAGGCCCGAGTCGCGCACCTTGGCTTCCTGGTGGAACAGGTCGCCCTTGGTGATCAGCACCACGTCGAAGCGCTCGGCCACGGCCGCCACCGCGTCGCGGATGCCGGGCAGCAGTTCGACCGGGTGCCGCAGCAGCGCCTTGGCCATTTCGACGATGCGATGGAGATCGGCCGAGGTGATCCGTCCGCCGGTGATCTGGGTCGCCGATTCGATCATCGACAGCGCCATGCCTTTCACGCCGTAGCCGAACACCGCGATGTTGGCGGTCTCGACCGCGTACAGCGCGTCGGCGACACGACCGTCGGCCAGATCCACATAGCGCCCGACGATCCGCTCGAACTCCAGTTGCGCCTCGTCGAAATAGTCCTGGCTGCGCCAGAGCGTGTCGTCGGCATCGAAGCCGACCAGTCGGATGCCATGGGTCATCGGCGCATTATGCCGGCAGCCATCGCCCCTCGTCGCGGACATCGACGCGCAGGATCGTTTCACGACAGCATGGCGAGAGGATCCGCATTCGCCCAGCGCGGCGCACTGCGCCTGGGAATGTGCCATGCGTGAACCCGCTCTGCTCTACAACCGGGGTGAGGATTCGAATAAACCGAGGCACAAATCACAAATTACCCCCTTTTTTTTATAGCCACAAACGGGGCCCAGGGGGTTCCGCCCCCAGT
>NZ_JBDJNS010000015.1:0-81948 GCF_039674545.1 Luteimonas sp. TWI382 | reverse complement strand
GCGGAGGCCGCCCTGCCGCCGCGGCCGGCACTGCCCGCCAGCGCCGCGGCCATCCTGGCCCGCGCCAAGGCGCGCGCAGGCGGCGGCGCATGAGCGACGGCGCCCAGCCCACCCCGCCCCGGCGCCGCGGCCCGACGTTGACCCGGGCCGAGATCCACGACCTGTTTTCGCGGCTGCGCGCGCTCGATCCCGAGCCCACGACCGAGCTCGAATACACCACGCCGTTCGAGCTGCTGATCGCGGTGATCCTGTCGGCGCAGGCCACCGATGTCGGCGTCAACAAGGCCACCCGGCGGCTGTATCCGGTCGCCAACACGCCGCAGGCGATCCTCGACCTGGGCGAGGACGGCCTCAAGCGCCACATCGCGACGATCGGCCTGTTCAACGCCAAGGCCAAGAACGTCATCGCCACCTGCCGCATCCTCGTCGAGCAGCACGGCGGCGAGGTCCCGCACGATCGCGCTGCGCTCGAGGCCTTGCCCGGCGTCGGCCGCAAGACCGCCAATGTCGTGCTCAACACCGTGTTCGGCGAGCCGGCGATCGCGGTCGACACGCATATCTTCCGCGTGTCCAACCGCACCGGTCTTGCGCCGGGCAAGGACGTGCGCGCGGTCGAGGACCGGCTGCTGCGGGTGGTGCCCGAGGAATTCCTGCTCGGCGCGCACCACTGGCTGATCCTGCATGGCCGCTACACCTGCAAGGCGCGCAGGCCCGACTGCCCGAAGTGCGTGATCCGCGACCTGTGCCGGTTCAAGGACAAGACCCCCGGGACGGTGGACTGACGCCCTTCCATCGTGCCGCGGGGCCTTGCTGGGCATCTGTCGTGCGTATCCCGGAGCGATAGCGCTCAAGCGGAACCCAAGGCCCTGCGCCCGCTCGAGCGAGCGCGCCGGCACGGCGGCGGCTGCACCGCCGTGCCCGACCGCATCACTCGTCGCGTTCGACGAACGGCTTGCGCGGCAACCGCTGCTCGCGCATCGCGGCGTGATAGGCGAACGAGGCGATGATCGCCGCCGCCTGCTTCAGGTCCTCGGGCACCACGTGGTCGTAGGTGTCCAGGTGCGTGTGGTGGACATGGCTGAAGTAGTCGGCGGGGTCCTGCACGAACTGGAAGCCTGGCAGGCCGACGCGATCGAACGAGATATGGTCGGTGCTGCCGGTGTTGCGCGTGGTGACGATGCGCGCGCCCAGGTCGGCGAACGGCGCCAGCCACGCCTGGAAGATCGGCACCGCGGCGTGATTCTCCTGCGCATAGATGCCGCGGATGCGACCGGTGCCGTTGTCGAAGTTGAAGTACGTGGAGAACCGGTCGTAGCCACGCTGGCGCTGCAGCGGACCGGTGCCGCGCTGGAACGACTGCGGCAGGGCCCGCTGCTCGGGATCGGTCGGTTCGGGATAGGCCGCCAGGTGCCTGGAGACGTAACCGGCCGACCCGTGCAGGCCCTGCTCCTCGCCGCCCCACAGCGCGATCCGGATGGTGCGCTTCGGGCGCACGTCGATCGCCTTGAGGATACGCATCGCTTCCATCATCACGACCACGCCGGCGCCGTTGTCGGCCGCGCCGGTCCCGGTATGCCAGGAATCGAGGTGCGCACCGATGATCACCAGTTCGTCGGCCTTCGAACTGCCGGGCAGGTCGGCAAAGGTGTTGCTGGCCGGCAGATCGTCATCGCTGGTGAAGCGCGCATCCACGTCGACCCGCAACCGCGGCGCCTGGCCGCGCTCGACCGCGCGCACGAGCTGGTTGTAGTGCTCGGCGGCGACCACCAGATCCGGCACCCCGACCGGCTCGCCGGCCTTGCGCGCCCCCCCGCCCATCACCCGGACGATGCCGTTGTCCCAGGAACTGATCGACAGCGTCGCCAGCACGCCTTCCTCGGCAAAGAACGCGTTGAGGGCACGGTTGAGCGCCTGGCGCTTGCGGTACTCGTCCAGGCGCTTGTCCTGCGCATCGCCGGCCGGGTCCTGCGGCACCGGGAAGGTCTGCAGCTCGCCGAGGTCCTCCTCGGTATAGCGGCGGAAGTCGGGCTTGTCGGCCGGCTTGTAGGCGCGCGCCTCATCCAGCAGCACGATCTTGCCGGCGAGCTTGCCGCGCTGCTTGTCGATGTCCTCAAGCGTCTTGAACGTCGCCAGGACCACCTCGCCCTCGACCGGGCCATCGGTGCCGGGGGTCCAGGCCTTGGGCAGCGCGTGGATCGGCAGTGCGCGCGGTGCGAGCAGTTCCACCCGCGATGCGCGGAACTCCCAGCCGCGGCCGAAGGCCGGGTCGTAGACCTCGTCGTGCACGTTCGACAGGCCCCAGCCCGCCAGCTTGCCGCGTGCCCAGGCGCTCGACCGCACGTAGGCCGGCGAGTTGGTCAGGCGCGGCCCCACGGTTTCGGTGAGTTCCTTGAGATTGGCGGCGGCCTGCGAACGATGGAAGGCTTCGTGGCGGATCCGGGCCACGACATCGAGGTCGACCGGCTCGACGGCCTGGGCGAACGTCAGCACCGGCGACAGGACGACGGCGGCCAGTGCCGCCTGCAACAGGCGGAAAACGTGGGATTGCGTGCTCACGAGACTCCCCGGGGACTGCGGAACGAAAGCCCGCACAAGGACGGGCCGGCGACGGCGCCGTCTCCCGCGGCGCCGGACCGCCATGCTAACCGCAGCCGGGCACGACGACGCCTCCCGCGCATGTCCGATTCCACCTATCGGCATGGCGCATGCGCATGTGGGGCGGTCGCGGCCCCGAAAACGCACAAGGCCCGCGGCATCGACCGCGGGCCCAGTACGTGGCGCGGACCGCGTGGGTCAGAACGCAAACTGCGTGCGCAGCGCGTACTGCCCAGTCTCATCGCCAGTGAGCGTGTTGTCGCCCTTGGTGTAGTTGAACATGAAGCGCAGGTTCGGATTGACGTAGTAGTTCATGCCGACGATCCAGCTGCTGACGTCCATGTTGCGCACGTCCTTGTTCTCGATCGTGTCGTAGCGCGCGGTCAGCTCCCACAGGCCGCGGTCGGCGACCTTGGGCGAGGCGAAGATGCCGTTGCCCGGCTTGTAGGCCTTGTGGCCGCCGTTGAGCAGCCAGCTGCCCTGCACGTACCAGGTCGCGACGTCCTGGTCGGGGCCGGCCGGCTGGCCGAACGTGGCGTTGGCGTACTCGCCCTGGAAGAACAGCGGCCCGAACGAGCCCGCGGCTTCGATACCGACCGCAGTGACTTGGTTGCGGCTGGCGCCGGTGGTCGTGGCGATGGTCTGCGACGGGCCGCGACGGCCGGCGTAGTGGGCCGACGCCGAGAAATCCGCCGAGCCCTGGTTGAGGTTCTCCTGGCTGACCCAGCCGCCGAAGTGCAGCGTGCTGTCCTGGGTGTTGATCGGCGCGAAGGTCACGCGCCCGGCCGCGCCGACGCCCTCGTTGCGGCTGCCCGACGCACTGCGCAGGTTGAACACCGACAGCCCGGCGGTGTAGTTGCCGTCGGCGCGCAGGTAGCCCACGCCCTGCTGGAACTGGCGGCCGCTGAACAACCCGGTGGCCGAAGCGAACGGCCGCTCCATCATCAGGATTTCGTTGGAGCTGGTGAGTTCTTCCATCGAGCGGTACGGCTTGAAGTGGCCGATGGTGAACTTGCCGCCCAGCGCCGACTTGGCGATGTAGACGTCGCGGAAGCCATCCAGGCCGCTGCCGGCCGCAAAGTCCTGCTCGAACTTGTAATCCCAGCCATAGGCCTTGCCCTGCAACGTGATGCGTGCGCGACGGAACTCGGTGGTGCCGGTGGTCGAGGCCTGGTCGCGGTCGAAGGCGTAGGCATCGAAGTGCAGGCGGCCGCCAGCGGAGAACTCGAACTGCTTGTCGGCCGAGGTGACCTTCAGCCCGCCTTTGGTGTCGACGACCGGCAGGGTGGTTGCCATCTTGTCCAGGCTCTCCTGGGTGCCGATGTTGATGTCCGACTGCGCATCGGTGCGCACTTCCAGTGCGTCGACCTTGGCCTGCAGCTCGGCCAGTTGCGCGCGCAGCGCGGCGACCTCGGCATCGCGCGGAGACTGGGCGGCAGCGGCGGAGGAAACGGACGCGACAGCGAGGGCGATGGATGCGGCCAGGATGGAATGACGCATGGTGGTGTCCCGTGGAGAGAGTGAGAGGTGTCGAAGCGCCACACCTTGCGTCACGTCCCGCGTGAGCCGGCCCAGCGTTAAGCGCCCGTTATCGACGCTGCGCAGACTGCGCTGGCTCGCTGACAGGCCGATGGCAACCCGATGACAGTGCGATGACAGCGCGCCCGGCGGCGCGCTGGGCCCGCGCCTCGCGCACCGTCATCGCATGGTCACGGGATTGAAGCCGGCCCGTCATCTCGCATGCGTGAAATACGCCGCACGGCGCTGTGGGCCGTCCATCACTCCAGGGAACCTCATGTACGCACTGCTCAAGAACCGGGTCGCGACCCTTGCACTGTCGACCACCCTGCTGGCGACCGCATTCGCCGCGCCCGCACTGGCCAACGATGTCACCGGCGCCGGCGCCTCGTTCGTCTATCCGGCGATGACCAAGTGGTCGGCCGATTACCGCGCCGCGTCCGGCAAGCAGGTCAACTACCAGTCGATCGGTTCGGGCGGCGGCATCGCCCAGATCAAGGCCGGCACGGTCGACTTCGGCTCCTCGGACGCACCGCTCCCGCCCGAGGATCTGGCGAAGTCCGGCCTGGTCCAGTTCCCCTCGGTGATCGGCGGCGTGGTGCCGATCATCAACGTGGACGGCATCGCCGCCGGTGCGATGAAGCTCGATGGCGACACGCTGGCCAACATCTTCCTGGGCAAGATCACCCGTTGGAACGACCCGGCGATCGTCGCGCTCAACGGCGGCCTGGCCCTGCCTGATGCACGCATCACCGTCGTCCACCGCTCCGACGGCTCGGGCACCACGTTCAACTTCGTCAACTACCTGTCCAAGGTCAGCGCGGAGTGGAAGAACGGCGTGGGCGAAGGCACGACGGTCAAGTGGCCGGTCGGCATCGGCGGCAAGGGCAACGAAGGCGTCGCCGCGTACGTCAAGCAGATCAAGGGCGGCATCGGCTACGTCGAACTGTCGTATGCGGTGCAGAACCGCCTGGCCTATTCGCGCCTGAAGAATGCCGCGGGCCACTTCGTCAATCCGAGCGAGGAGACCTTCTCGGCCGCGGCCGCCAGCGCAGATTGGGCCTCGACGCGCGATTTCCACCTGGTCATGACCAACGCCCCGGGGGAGAACGCCTGGCCGATCACGGCAACCAACTTCATCCTGATGCACCGCGCGCCGCGCAACCGCACCGGCGCCAAGAATGCGCAGGACTTCTTCCGCTGGGTCTACGCCAACGGCGGACCGCAGGCCCGCGAGCTGGGCTACGTGCCGCTGCCGGCCTCGCTGGTGCAGCAGATCGAGCGCTACTGGACCCAGAACGCACGCTACTGATTCCTTCGACGCCTCGCACTCGCAACACCGCGGGCCGGTTGTCCTCTCCCAGCCGGTCCGCGGCCCCGCGCTGCGTCCTTTTGCTTTCTCGACGGGCCTTTTGGCCCGTCGCGCCGGGCGCTAACCGTTCCCGGCTCAGTCGGCGCACTCCGCAGTCCGGCCCGGCGAAGCCCCGAGCGCCCCGACAAGCCGCATCCCTCCTGAGTTCTGCACCCAGGCCGGGCGCAAAGACGGCAGCGACACGCTCAGCGCAGCGCGTCGACCATGCTGCGCAGCAGCCGGAAGGCTTCGGCGCGCTCGCGGTCGCTCAAGCCGCCCAGCATCCGCACCTCAACGTCGCGCACCGCGGCGGTGGCCTGCGCGAGCTTGCGCCGCCCGAGCGGGGTGAGACGCGTGGGCAGGGCTTTGCCCACAGGCGCCTCCGCCGGGCGGGTCACCTGCCCTTCGCGCTCGAGCGTCTGCAGCAGCACATTCATCGACTGCCGCGTGACGAAAGCGCCGCGCGAGAGATCGGAGTTCGACAGCCCCGGGCGCTGCGCGAGCAGCTCAAGGCACGAGTAATGCGTGACCGTCATGCCGAGGGGCCGCAGCGCCTCGATCATCGCGGCACGAAGTACGCTCGAGGCCTCCTTGAGCAGGTAGCCCACCGACGTCTCGAGATCGACTCCACCTTGACTCATGTCAGGATTCTAACATAGAGTGCCTCGTGTCAACTAACTGACACGAATGAAGGAGCACGATCATGCCCGCCACCGGCCTCGATTTCCTCTCCCTGCAGACGCGCGACCTCGACGCCTCCCAGGCGTTCTACGAGCGCTA
This sequence comes from Luteimonas sp. TWI382, assembly GCF_039674545.1. Lineage (NCBI taxonomy): Bacteria > Pseudomonadati > Pseudomonadota > Gammaproteobacteria > Lysobacterales > Lysobacteraceae > Luteimonas > Luteimonas sp. TWI382. The sequence continues at coordinate 75,704 of NZ_JBDJNS010000015.1, read as the reverse complement.
CCTCGGCCTCGTCCGCTCCCCCGCCGGGCCGCCCCACGCCGTCGTCTTCGACACGAAGCCGATCGCCTTCGCCCTCCGCAATCTCGTACCCGGCACGGATCTGGAGGCTGCGCCGCAGCCGGGTGTCGGCATCGCGCTGTGGTTTCACGCGACCGAGGTGCAGGCGATCCACGACGCACTCGTCGCCGACAACCACACGATCGTCTCCGCGCCGATCGACGGCCCCTTCGGCCGCACCTTCACCTTTGCCGATCCCGACGGCTACCACGTCACCCTCCACGACCGCCGATGAGCCCGCCCGCGCCGGCCGGCGCGAAACGGGAGCGACCAGCACGACGCACTGAGACCGAAAGCGCGCGGCTTGTTTCAGCAAGCGACTGTGCATCCACCGAAGTCCTGTTACAGACGTCTATGGCGGCGGACTGACGGCGCGTGGCCGGGGCAAGCGCGCCAGGGGCGAGCCGGCTTCGCTCCCCGGGCGCGCGCCCGAGTCGCACAGAGGGGGCATGGCTGGCGCGACGCCCCTCCATGCAAGCGCGATCTGTGCTTCACGTGAGCCGACAGCGAAGCGGCTTTGACCGAGGGGAGAAGGCGGTGTTCGGCTGGCAGGCGGCGGCCCACCCGAAGTGAAACTCCCAGTCCCGCCTCTGGGAGAAGGGCCTTTCTCGGGCCGGCTCGACGCCTCTCTCCACCCTGCCCGCCAGGCGGGGGATGGCGTCGACAGTCGCAGCTGGCGGGGAACCGCGGCACTGCGCGCCCACGGGTCCGACTCCCGCCCGTCAGAGGGTCAGCGCGCGCCAGCCACGCCGTCATACGCCTGTAACAAAAACATCATTTCATGAGCGCACCCCGGCGGCGCGCTGCGTCGCTTCCTCACATGGAGCTTTTCGCATGTCCCGTCATCCGGTCCGCATCAGCGCACTCGCGCTGTCCTCCCTGCTCTTTCTCGCCGCCTGCGGCGGCAACGACGCGCCGGCCGGCCAGACCGCCGACGGTGCGCCCGCCGCGCAACAGGGCGCGCGCGATCGTGTCGCCGCCGAGATCTCCGGCGCCGGGGCCTCGTTCATCTACCCGCTGGTGTCCAAGTGGTCGGCCGACTACAACGCCGCCACCGGCAACAAGGTCAACTACCAGTCGATCGGCTCGGGCGGCGGCATCGCCCAGATCAAGGCCGGCACCGTCGACTTCGGTTCGTCCGACAAGCCGCTCGACAGCGCCGAACTGCAGGCCGCGGGCCTGGGCCAGTTCCCGTCGGCGATCGGCGGCGTGGTGCCCGTGCTCAACGTCGAGGGCCTGGCCCCCGGCCAGCTCAAGCTCACCGGCGCCGTGCTCGCCGACATCTTCCTGGGCAAGGTCGCGACCTGGAACGATCCGGCGATCGCCGCGCTCAACCCCGGCGTGACGCTACCGGCGGGCAAGATCAGCATCGTCCACCGCTCCGACGGCTCGGGCACCACGTTCAACTTCTCCAACTACCTGTCCAAGGTCAGCGCCGACTGGAAGTCCAGGGTCGGCGAAGGCACTTCGGTGCAGTGGCCGACCGGCGTGGGCGGCAAGGGCAACGAGGGCGTGGCCTCGTACGTGCAACAGATCAAGGGCTCGATCGGCTATGTCGAACTCGCCTACGCCCTGCAGAACGGCATGCCGTACGCATCGCTGCAGAACGCGGCCGGCAATTGGGTGCAGCCGAGCGAAGCGAGCTTCGCCGCAGCGGCCACGACCGCCGACTGGGCCAGCGCGCAGGACTTCAACCTGGTGATCACCAACGCCCCCGGCGCCGATGCCTGGCCGATCACTGCGACCAACTTCATGTTGATGCACAAGCAGCCCAAGGACGCGGCCCGCAGCCAGGCGACCCGCGACTTCTTCAAGTGGGCGTTCGAGTCGGGCCAGGCCCAGGCCAGTGAGCTGCACTACGTGCCGCTGCCGCCCGAACTGGTGCAGCAGATCGAGGCCTATTGGGCGGCCGAGTTCAAGTGACGGTGTGTCCGCGCCCGTGCGAGCGGGCGCGGACACGCCACGTCCGCGCGGCGATGCGGGTTGCGCGGGGTGACCCGCCGTTCGACTGTCGAAGAGCACGTCCCGCCTGCGCGGGAATGACGGCACCCGCCACCTGCGGCCCACTCTCCTGTCTGGACATCCAATGACCGCCGCCACCGTTTCCGCCGCGTTTGATGCCCCGAGCGACCGCGACCTGCGCGACGCACGCGCCGATCGCCTGTTCCGCTTCGTCCTGACCACGACCGTGGTGCTGGTGATGCTCGCGCTCGCCGGCGCCGCGCTGTCGATGCTCTGGGGCGGCCGCGATGCGCTCGCCTCGCAGGGCCTGTCGTTCTTCACCAGCGCCGACTGGAATCCGGTCGAGAACCGCTACGGCGCGCTGGCCCCGATCGCCGGCACCATCGTCACCGCGCTGATCGCGATGATCATCGCCGTGCCGGTCAGCTTCGGCATCGCGTTCTTTCTGACCGAGGTCGCACCGCGCTGGCTGCGCGGCCCGGTCGGCACGGCGATCGAACTGCTCGCCGGCATCCCGTCGATCATCTACGGCATGTGGGGCCTGTTCGTCTTGGTGCCGGTGATGACCACCTGGGTGACGCCCTGGCTCAACGACCACCTGGGCACGCTTCCCGGCATCGGCCTGCTGTTCCAGGGCCCGCCGCTGGGCATCGGCACGCTGACTGCCGGCTTCGTGCTCGCGATCATGGTGATCCCCTTCATCTCGGCGGTGATGCGCGAGGTGTTCCTGACCGTGCCGACCCGGCTCAAGGAATCGGCCTACGCGTTGGGCGCAACCAAGTGGGAGGTCAGCTGGGACATCGTACTGCCCTACACCCGCTCGGCAGTCATCGGCGGCATCTTCCTCGGGCTGGGCCGCGCGCTCGGCGAGACGATGGCGGTGGCCTTCGTGATCGGCAACTCGGTGCGGCTGACGCCCTCGCTGCTGGAACCGGGCACGACGATCGCCGCGCTGATCGCCAACGACTTCGGCGAAGCCACCGAGACCTACCGCTCGGCGCTGCTGCTGCTGGGCTTCGTATTGTTCATCGTCACCTTCGTGGTGCTCGCGATCGCGCGCCTGATGCTGATGCAACTCGCCCGCCGGGAGGGCAAGTGATGACCGCCGTCGCCGTCGCCACCGTCACCGAACGCGAACGCCAGGTCGCCGACCGCCTGTATGCGCGCCGCCGCGTGCGCAACGGCATCGCCATCCTCATGGGCTGCCTGACCGCCGCGTTCGGACTGTTCTTCCTGGGCTGGATCCTGTGGACGCTGGTCAGCAAAGCCGCCGGTGGCATCAACCTGCAGTTGTTCACGCAGATGACGCCGCCGCCGATGCAGGAGGGCGGCCTGCTCAATGCGTTCTTCGGCAGCGCGGTGATGTGCGCGCTGGCGATCGCGATCGGCACGCCGCTGGGCGTGGCTGCCGGCACCTGGTTGTCGGAGTACGGCCGGGCCCGCAAGGCCGGGGTGGTCGTGCGCTTCATCAATGACATCCTGCTCTCGGCACCGTCAATCGTACTCGGCCTGTTCGTCTACACGCTGTTCGTGATGCAGACCGGCGGCCGGTTCTCGGCGCTGGCCGGCGCGATCGCGCTGGCCTTCATCGTGCTGCCGGTCGTGGTGCGCACCACCGACGAGATGCTGCAACTGGTGCCTACGCAGATGCGCGAGGCCGCGCTGTCGCTGGGCGTGCCGCATTGGAAGGTCGTGGTGCAGGTGCTCTACCGCAGCGCGTCGGCCGGCATCGTCACCGGCGTGCTGCTGGCGCTGGCGCGCATCAGCGGCGAGACCGCGCCATTGCTGTTCACCGCGTTCGGCAACCAGTACTGGAACAGCGACGTGCTGCGCCCAATGGCGAGCGTGCCGGTGGTCATGTACCAGTACGCCGGCAGCCCCTACGAATCCTGGCAGCAACTGGCCTGGGCCGGCGCGCTGGTGCTGACCTGTTTCGTGCTGCTGGTGAGCCTGGGCGCCCGCGCGATCCTGCTGCGCAACCGGGTGACACATGACTGACGCCGCGCCCCGCCTTCCCTATCCCATTCCTTCCTTTCGACCGGATCCGGCCATGAACGACCTGCATACCGCGCCGTCGCAACGCATCCAGCTGGCGACCCACGCCCGCGAAGTGCTGGCCCCGCGACCGGTCAAGATCGCCGCGCGCGGCCTGGACTTCCACTACGGCGACTTCCACGCGCTCAAGGGCATCGACCTGGAGATTCCCGAAAAACGCGTGACCGCGCTGATCGGGCCTTCTGGCTGCGGCAAGTCCACGCTGCTGCGTATCTTCAACCGCATCTATGCGCTGTACCCCAAGCTGGTGGCCAGCGGTGACGTGCTGCTCGATGGCGAGAACATCCTCTCGCCGCGCTACCCGATGAACCGGCTGCGCTCGAAGGTCGGCATGGTGTTCCAGAAGCCGGTGCCGTTTCCGATGACGATCTTCGAGAACGTCGCCTATGCGATCCGCCACCACGAGAAGCTCTCCAAGGGCCAGCTCGCCGAGCGCGTCGAGCAGGCGCTGACCCAGGCCGCGCTGTGGACCGAGGTCAAGGACAAGCTCGGCCAGAATGCGCTGGGCCTGTCGGGCGGCCAGCAGCAGCGCCTGTGTATCGCACGCGCGGTCGCGCTGCGCCCCGACGTGCTGCTGCTCGACGAGCCGACCTCGGCGCTCGACCCGATTTCCACCAGTCGCATCGAGCAGTTGGTCGAGGAACTGAAGGTCGACTACACGATCGTCATCGTCACCCACAACATGCAGCAGGCCGCACGCGTGTCCGACTACACCGCCTTCATGTACCTGGGCGACCTCATCGAGCACGACACCACCGAGACGATCTTCTCCAACCCCGCCAAGCGGCAGACCGAGGATTACATCACCGGCCGGTTTGGGTGAGGGGCGCACTAGGTCGAGGCCATCCGGCCTCGACCGCGCCCCGAACGCCCGGCCATGGAGGGCCGGGCCGGTCGATCCGACGCCGGCGACACCCCGCCATGGAGGGCGACGCCATTCCAAAGACGAACGCGTCCGCGCCTTCCCTATCCAGGTAACCACCATGCCCACCCAACCGCACGACCACATCGTCAAGAGCTACGACGAAGAACGCAGCCGTCTGACCGGCGAGATCCTGCGCATGGGCGAGATGGCGGCCGCGCAGCTCGAATCGGCGCTGGACGTCATCGAGCGCCGCGACGACCGGGCCGCCGACCGGATCGTCGCCAACGACGATGCGATCGATATCCTCGAACGCGAGATCAGCCAGGACGTGATGAAACTCGCACTGCGCGGGCCGATGGCCCGCGACCTGCGCGAAATCCTCGCCGCGCTGCGCATCGCCGCCGACATCGAGCGCATCGGCGACTACGCGGCGAACGTGGCCAAGCGCTCGACCGCGCTCAACCTCTCGCCGCCGCTGCCGCATACCCGCGGCCTGGCGGTGCTGGGCGAACTGGCCGTGCGCCAGGTGCGCGAAGTGCTGGCGGCGTTCCGCAACACCGATGCCGACGCGGCCCAGCGCGTACGCGCCCAGGACGTGGAGATCGATACGGTCTACACCAGCCTGTTCCGCGAACTGCTGACCTACATGATGGAAGATCCCCGCGCGATCACACCGAGCACCCATCTGCTGTTCATGGCCAAGAACATCGAGCGCATCGGCGACCACGCGACCAACATCGCCGAGAACATCTGGTTCCTCGAACACGGCGACGAAGACCTGCCGCCGCGCGAGAAGCGCGACGGCACCAATACGGTCGTCTGAACGACGGGCCGCGTGCCGGTTCCTGCAGCCGATCCAGCGCGAGGCTCTGCTAGGCTTGCGCGCATGCCTGAGATCGACGCGCCGGCCGCTGCCGCCCCCACCGCCCTTGTGCCGATGGCCCGCCGCTTCCGTGGCTTCCTGCCCGTCGTGGTCGACGTGGAGACCGGAGGCTTCGATGCACGCCGGCACGCGCTGCTGGAGATCGCCGCGATCCCGCTCGACCTCGATGCCGACGGCCGTCTGGTCGCCGACGCATCGGCGCATGCGCACGTCGAGCCCGCGCCGGGCACGACGATCGATCCCAAGTCGCTCGAAGTGACCGGCATCGACATCCACCATCCGTTCCGCTTCGCCAAGTCAGAGCGCGATGCGCTCGAGCACGTGTTCGCGCATGTGCGCGCGGCCATGCGAAGGCACCAGTGCCAGCGCGCGATCCTGGTCGGCCACAACGCGCATTTCGACCTGGGGTTCGTCAACGCCGCGGTCGAGCGCAGCGGCCACAAGCGCAATCCGTTCCATCCCTTCAGCGTATTCGACACCGTCACGCTGGCCGGCGTGGCCTACGGCCAGACCGTACTGGCCCGCGCGGTGCAGGCCGCCGGCCTGCCGTGGGACCAGACACAGGCGCACTCGGCGCTGTACGACACGACGCTGACCGCGCAGCTGTTCTGCCGGATCGCCAACGCCTGGCCGGCGATGGGCGCCCCGCCGCCGCCGGATGAAGCCGCCGACCTCAGTCCACCGCCCGACGCAGCGTGATCAGCGCGATCTCCGACGGCACGCCGATCCGGGTCGCAAAGCCCGGCCACAACCCGGCGCCGTTGCCGACGTACAGTTGCATGCCGTCGACCGGATAGAGGCCGGACACGAAGCCACCGTTCGCGCGCGCGACCAGACGGTCCATGCCGATGATGTGGCCACCGTGGGTGTGGCCGGACAACTGCAGCGCCACCCCGCGCGCGGCATGCGCGCGGGCTTCGCCCGGACGGTGGTCGAGCAGGATCACCGGCGCCTTCGGATCGACGCCGGTCAGCGCAGCCGCGGCATCGGGCTGCGGCAGGCCGTAGCGCGCGGCGATCGGATCGGTGACGCCGGCGACGGTCAGCGCCGCATCGCCACGCGCGATCCGCAGGTGCGCGTTCTCGAGCACCGTCATACCCAAGGCCGCAAACGCGTCCATCCATTCGCGGTACTGGCCGTAGTACTCGTGATTGCCGGTGATCGCGATGACGCCGTCGGGCGCGCGCAGCTCGGCGAACGGACGCACGTCATTGGCGCGCGCCCGCACGCTGCCATCGACCAGATCGCCGGTGATGACGATCAGGTCCGGATGCTGCGCATTCGCACGCGCGACGACCTCGGCGACCCAGTCGCCGGTCAGCAGTCGGCTGGCGTGGATGTCGGTCAGCTGCAGCAGCCGATAGCCCTCGAACGCCGGCGGCAGGTCGGCGATCGCGATCTCGACCTGGCGGACCTTCGGCACCGCCATCGCCTGCCAAGTGCCGTACAGCGACAGCAGCAGCGCCAGCGCGGCCGCCCCTGGCCGCAGCCAGTGCTTGCGCAACGCCGACAGTGCCCCCTGCCGGCGCAACGCCCAGGCCGCGAGCGTGGCGATGTCCAGCACCAGCACCAGCAGCGCCGTGAGCAGCAGCGCGACGAAGCCGGTGCCGAGCGCGGCGATGACCAGCGTCGGCAGCTCGGGCGAGGCCATGCTGCCGGCAAAGCGCGCAACGATGCGGTGATGCAGTGCCAGCCCGTAGATCAGCGCCGCCAATGCGACACGCAAGGGCCACGCGCAGCGCAATGGCAGCACCAGACGCAGCGCGAGATAGGAGGCGAGGACAAGGGCGACGACACTGAGCACGACGGATTCCAGGCAGCAACTGGCCGGCGCGTGCGCGACGTGCCGACGTGGGGCCGGCTATGGTCTTCGATGCGAGGTATCGGTGCCAGCATCGCGATGGCGGCGATTCACCTGTCTCGCAGCAGTCACCGGGCGCCGAACCGCAGCCCTCGGCGCTTTCCTGGTGCTTCGCCAAACCAGAGGACAACCGGGGTCAGAGTGCAATTTTCGCCTTGCGAAATTTGGACTCTGACCCCGGTTTTTCGATGGCCATCTCCGCGTGTGGGAGAAGACCTTTCTTTCGAGATCAGTTGCGCAGGTCAGCCGGCGAGTTTGAGGCCGATGATGCCGGCGACGATCAGCGCCAGGCTGATCAGGCGTCCGGGACTGGCCGCATCGCCCATCAGCACGATGCCCAGGATCACGGTGCCGACCGCGCCGATGCCGACCCAGACCGCGTACGCGGTGCCGACCGGCAACGTGCGCATCGCGATCCCCAGCAGGCCGACGCTGATCGCCATCGCCGCCAGCGTGCCCACACTGGGCCAGAGCCGGGTGAACCCGTGCGTGTACTTCAGGCCAATCGCCCAGGCGATCTCGAACAGACCGGCCAGCACGAGAATGATCCAGGACATGACATACCTCCATCGTGGCGATGGGGCCGTCCCCGGATGTGGATGGAGCGGCGGGGTCGTCCCCGCTTCCTGCGCGGCATTCTGGCGCAGGCGCTGCCGCAAGGGATGACCGCGGCCTGACCCGCCGCGGTCGAACCAGGATGCGCCGGCGTCGGACGCGCCGTGATCGGACGCGTTGCCGTCAGCGCAGACCGGTCACCCGACTGCGGGCGCTCAGCGTGCGGACGATGCCGAACAGGCTGATCGCGATCCAGGCCAGTTGCATCACCAGCACGGTCACATCGAAGCCGCCATAGAGCGAAAGCACCACGCCGATGGCGCCGAACAGATTCAGCAGCAGATACGGCAGGCCGGCGCCCGACAACCGCGTCACCTGCAGCAGGAAGTACGCCAGCACGATCAGCGACGCGCCGACGATGCCGCACCATTGATGCCAGAGCAGGTCCATGCCGTTCTCCTCTACGCGAAAACCGATCGCATCATCCGCCCGCCCGTTCCGGCGGGCAAGCAGGGCTCAGCCCAGGCGCTGGCGCACGGCTTCGAACAGCACCACGCCCGAGGCGACCGAGACGTTGAGGCTCTCCACGCCGCCGGCGGCGTCAGCGCCGGGCATCGGGATGGTGACCAACTGGTCGCAATGCTCGCGGGTGAGCCGGCGCAGGCCGTCGGCCTCGCCGCCGAGCACCAGCGCGACGTTGCCGCGCAGGTCCAGGCCGTACAACGAGGCGCTCGCCTCGCCGGCCAGGCCGTAGATCCACACGCCGAGCTTCTGCAGGTCGCGCAGGCTGCGCGACAGATTGGTCACGCGCACGACCGGAACATGGTCGGCGGCGCCAGCAGACGTCTTGCGCACCGTGGCGTTGACCTGCACCGCCTTGTCCTTGGGGATCAGCACCGCTGTGACCCCGGCCGCCGCCGCGCTGCGCAGGCAGGCGCCCAGGTTGTGCGGGTCCTGCACGCCGTCGAGCACCAGCAGCAGCGCGCGGCCTTCGGCGGCTTCCACCAGGCCCTCGAGTTCGTTCTCGTCCCAGGTCCGGGCCGCCGCGTAGCGGGCAACCGCGCCCTGGTGGCGCAGGCCGCCGGCGACGCCGTCCAGCGCCTGCTGCGCGACCCGACGCACGTCGATGTCGCGGCGACGCGCGGCGGTCTCGATCTCCACGATCCGCGGGTTCTTCGCCCCGGCCTCGAGCAGCACTTCGCGTACGTTCTCGGCGTCGTGTTCGACGGCCGCCGCGACGGCATTGATGCCGACGATCCACTGGTTCTGTTTGCTGCTCATGCGTCGGGCTTCGGCGTTGGGGGTCTCACACGTTTCGGGGCCGGGACCCGGGCCCCGGCCCCGAAGGGGCGTCCATTCTACTGGTAGGGCGCCTTCTCGCGCTTCGCCGGCTTGCCGCGCGGCGGCGGCGGTTTCGGCTCGCCGGGCTGCGGCGCGCCCTCCTCGACCAGGCGGAAGTCGATCTTGCGGTCTTCCAGGCTAGCCTTGAGCACGAGGATGCGCACACGGTCGCCGAGCCGGAACTCGCGGCCGGCGCGCTCGCCGGTCAGCATCCGGCGCACCGGATCGAAGCGGTAGAAGTCGTTCGGCAACTGGGTCACATGCACCAGGCCGTTGACCTTCGACTGGTCGAGCTCGACGAACAGCCCGAAGCTGGTCACGCCGCTGATGACGCCGTCGAACTGGCCACCGACATGCTTCTCCATCCACGCTGCGCGGTAGCGCTCATCGACCTCGCGCTCGGCTTCGTCGGCCCGGCGCTCGCGCTCGGAGCACTGCAGCGCCAGGCTTTCCATCATCCGCGGCGTGTAGTCGAACTTCGCCAACGGCTTGCCCGAGAGCACATGCTTGATCGCGCGATGGACCAGCAGGTCGGGGTAGCGGCGGATCGGCGAGGTGAAGTGGGCATAGGCTGCGAGCGCCAGGCCGAAGTGGCCCAGGTTCTCGGTCGAATAGACCGCCTGGCTCTGACTGCGCAGCAGCACCGACTCGAGCAGCGTCGCGTCGCTGCGGTCGCGGATCTTCTTGAGCAGGTTGGTGAAGTCCTTGGGCTGCACCTTCGCCCACGGCGGCATGCGCAGCGCGAATTCCTTCAGGAACTCCAGCAGGTCGGTGTACTTGGACTCCGGCGGCTTGTCGTGCACGCGGTAGGGCGCGGGAATGCCCGCCTCGAGCAGGAAGCGCGCAGCCTCCACGTTCGCGGCGATCATGCATTCCTCGATCAGCTTGTGCGCGTCGTTGCGCACCAGCATGCCGGCCTGGGTGACCTCGCCGCGGTTGTCGAGCACGAAGCGCACCTCCGAGCTTTCGAACTCGATCGCGCCACGCTTGGCCCGCGCCTTGGCCAGCACGCGGAACAGTTGGTGCAGGTGCTCGACCTGCGGCAGCAGCAGTGCGCCGATCGACGCACGCGCGTCCTCGTCCTGCTCGCCCACCGCCTTCCAGACCTGGGTGTAGGTCAGCCGGGCGTGCGAGTTCATCACCGCCTCGTAGAACTTCGCGCCGGTCACCTCGCCGTCGCGGCCGACCTGCATGTCGCAGACGAAGCACATCCGGTCGACCCGCGGCATCAGCGAACAAATGCCGTTGGACAGGGTCTCGGGCAGCATCGGCACGACAAAACCCGGGAAATACACGCTGGTCGCGCGCAGCTGTGCTTCATCGTCGAGCGGCGTGCCCGGCCTGACGTAGTTCGAGACATCGGCGATCGCCACCACCAGACGGAAACCGTCGCGGTTGGGCGCGCAATACACCGCATCGTCGAAGTCCTTGGCGTCTTCGCCGTCGATCGTCACCAGCGGCAATGCGCGCAGATCGACGCGGTCGCCGAGCATGCGCTCCTCGACGTTGAGGGGCACCGCCGCGGCCTCGTCGAGCACCGGCTGCGGGAACTCGTGGGGCAGATGGTGGCCGTGGATCGCGGCCTCGACCACCAGCGACGGGGTCAACGCATCGCCCAGCACCGCGAGCACCTTGCCGATCGGCGGCCGCCGCGCGTCGCCCGGGGCGACGATCTCGCAGACCACCAACTGGCCGTCCTGCGCGTCGAGCCGCGCGTCCTGCGGGATCTGCACGTTGCGCTGGATCCGGCGGTCGTCGGGCACCACGAAACTGATGCCCGACTCCACCGAAAACCGGCCGATCAGCCGGGTCGTGCGGCGTTCGAGCACTTCGACGATGACGCCGGCGCGGCGGCCACGTGCATCGACGTTGGTCAGGCTGGCCATCGCGCGATCGCCGTGCATGACCTTGCGCATCTCGGCCGGCGGCAGGAACAGGTCGTCGCCGCTGCCGCTGTCCGGGCGCAGGAAGCCGAAGCCTTCCGGGTTGGCGATGACGGTGCCGGGGATCAGGTCCAGCCGTTTGGCCGGCACCAGCCCGCCGCGGCGGTTCTGCAGCAACTGGCCCTCGCGCAGCATCGCGGCGAGCCGCTTGCCGAGCGCATCGAAGCGCTCGGGATCCGTCAGCTCGAGCGCCTGCGCCAGTTCGGTCGCGGTCTGCGGCCCGGGGGCGTCGGCGAGCAGTTGCAGGATTGCCTCGCGGCTGGCGATCGGATTGGCGTAGCGGGCCGCTTCGCGGTTGGCGTGCGGATCGTCGATCCGGCCGCCACGCGACGCCGGCGGGCGTGGCGCAGGCGGGGCGGATGCGACGGGTCTGTCAGACGGGCGCGATCCCGAGCGCGCGCCCGAGCGCAGCGCACGCTGCAGACCGGGATCGGGCATCCAGGGCGGCAACGAGGCTGCCGGCTTGCCGCTGTGGGAGGATCCGCCGGCCTCGCCGCGTTTGGCGGCCGGGGCGGGACGTTCGGAATCGCGGCGACTGCCGCGCTTGCTGGGAGGTTTTGCCATTGCGGCCATGGTACACCCCACGCCGCGAGGCCCGCGTCGAGAGCGGTTGGCGCACCCTGCAGGTCGCCCCCCCCTGCTATCGCAATTCAGGGCCAGTACGACGTACCGAACCCTGAAGCGTGCCCCTTCTTCCAGCGGGCCACTGTGCCCGCCCGAAGTCGGGTTGCGAAGATCCGCACAGCGGACTGACGGCCGATGGCCGCGTCGAGCGCGCCGCTCGCAAAGCCGGGGTCAGAGTGCAATTTCGCCGCGCGAATTGCACTCTGACCCCGGTTTTGAACCCCGGTTTTGCGAGGGCTGGCGCCCGACTCAAGTCAAGGCGACTTGGCATTGCGCATTTGGAAAATGGCCCACAAAAAAACCCGCGCTTGGCGGGTTCGTTGTCGCAGTCGGTAAGGCTGCGTGACCTGGTGCCCAGGAGAGGACTCGAACCTCCACGGAGTTGCCCCCGCTAGCACCTGAAGCTAGTGCGTCTACCAATTCCGCCACCTGGGCAGGTCAGACGCGCATTTTGCGGTGCGCGTGCGCGGCTGTCAACGCGCGGCATTGGACCTTTGGCCGAGGCGGCCTCAGGCGCGCGGTGCGTCATCGGCCTGCCCCGCATCCGCCTCCTGCTGCTCGCGATCGAGCGAGGCCTGCACCATCGCCTCGCTGACCCGGAACTCCGCACCGATCGGCGAGACCTGCACCACCGGCTCGAACGGCGCAGCCGGCAACGGTGCCGGCGAGGTGCTGCGTCGCCACAGAAACACGCAGGCCAACAGCAGGTTGAGCACCAGAAACGACCAGAACAGCCCCTGCGTGCCGACCTGGTTCATGACCCGCGCGATCATCAACGGGCTGAGCGCGGCGCCGACGGAGTTGACCAGCAGCAGGCCCTGGATCAGCCGCACCAACTCATCGGACGCGGCGCGGTCGGCCGAGTGGCTGACGGCGACCGGATAGATCGCGAACACGCCGCCGCCGAGCAGGAACAGCAAGGCCGCCAGCAACCAGCGCTCGTCGGGCAGCCACAGGATCGCCAGCGCCAGCGCCGCGCACGCCAGGCTCAGTACCAGCAACACCACCTGCCGGTTCTGCCGGTCCGACCAGCGACCGACCGGGTACTGCAGCACCATCGCACCGAGAATCGTGCAGGCCATCAATTGACCGACCTCGGCCACGTCCATGCCCACGCGCTGCAGATAGATCGGCAGCAGGGTGTAGATCGCCGCGATCGCCACGCCCGAACCGAAACAGCCGAGCACGCCCGATGGCGTCACCCGCAGCAGGTCGCGCGGCGTCAGCGGTTCGATCGCCCCGGCTTCGGGCGAGACCCGCGGCAGGATCACCACCGGCAACACCGACAGCGAGCCGAGCATGCCTGCGACCATGAACGGCGCCATCGCGCCCCAGCCGTCGATGACGCCCAACTGGAGCTGGCCGAGCATGCCCGAGCCGTACAGCGCGATCATGTAGACCGCGAGCAGCCGCCCGCGCATGCGCGAATCGCCCGCGAGCAGCAGCCAGCTCTCGACCACCAGGAAGATGCCGACGATCGCCCAGCCGTTGATCAGCCGGAACACGAACCAGGCCCAGGGATCGAACACCAGCCCCTGCAGCAGGAACGTCACCGCAGTCAGCGAGGCGAAGCTGCTGTAGGCCCGGATATGCCCGATCCGTGCGATCAGCCGGTCGCTGAACATCGCGCCCAGCGCCAGACCGACGAAGTACGACGAGGACACGATGCCGATCATCGTGTCCGACACGCCGGCCGCGTCCAGCCGCAACGCGGTCAACGACGACACGAAGCCATTGCCCAGGCAGACGATGAACAAGCCCAGCAGCGGACCCAGGACCAGCTTCAGCAGTGCTCGGGACACGACGCGCGCGCTCCTGTCCGCTGGCGCCGGGACCGTGCGGACCGGTCGGCAGGACGATCGCCATCGGACACGCCCGGCGCGTGTCGCGACGCCCTTCCCGGCCGCAGTCGAAAGCGCGTGTCAGGAACGGCAGGGACAAAAAAACCCGCACTCGGCGGGTTCGTTGTCGCAGTCGGTAAGGCTGCGATGACCTGGTGCCCAGGAGAGGACTCGAACCTCCACGGAGTTGCCCCCGCTAGCACCTGAAGCTAGTGCGTCTACCAATTCCGCCACCTGGGCAGGTCAGGGCGCGTATGTTGTCGATCCGCGCACGGCTTGTCAACGCATTCAAGGGCGATCCCGCAGGCCCGGCGCAAGCCACGTGCAGAAGGCCGGGGGGGCAACGGCTTCCGGCCGTCGCCGCGTTCGCGGCACGCACTGCACGCACCGGCGACATCGCCGCAGCTACACCACGACTGTGGATCTGCCGTCGCTGCCGTCGCCCTGCGCCGGCCAGGCGCCTTCCTCCCGCCCACAGGACCTGCCCGATGGCGCCGCTGCAGCCGATGGATGCTCGAGCCAGGCAGGCCGCCTGGCTGCACGACCTGCGCAATGCGGCCAATGGCGTCGGCATCGCGCTGGAGATGATCGAGCTGTTGCTCCAGCACGACGATCGCCCGGCCGTCGTCCGCAGTCTGGCGCGCGCGCAACACGGCTGCGCGCACCTGCTCGCGCTGGTACGCGCGCCGATCGAAGGCGAGACGGACGAGCCGACGTAGCCGCCGCACGCCCTGGCTGCAATCGCTGCGTGGACTCAGGCCTGCGGTTGCCGCTTGGCCAGGACATCGCGCATCGCCGCCGCCAGGGCATCCATCGACAACGGCTTGCTCAGGTGGGCGTCGAACCCCGAGGCACTCGCCTCCTGGATGTCGCTGGGCCGGGCATAGCCGCTGAGCGCCACCAGCGCGAGTCGATCGGCCCCGGCCAGCGCACGCGCCTGGCGGGCGAAGGCGTAGCCGTCCATGCCGTCCATGCCGATGTCCGACAGCACCAGGTCGAAGACCTGCGCATCGAGCCGATCGAGCGCATGGGCCGCATCGTGGCAGACCACGACCGAGGCGCCCTGCAGCTCCAGCAACTGCGCCAGCCCGTCGGCGGTGCCGACATCGTCGTCGACAACCAGGATCCGCAGCCCGTCCCAGCGCATCGCCTCGTGTCGGCCATCCGATTCGCCCGGCCCGAACAATGGGTAGGTGAAGCGCGGCAGCCACAGCGTGAACGTGGCCCCCCGCCCGGGGCCGTCGGAATGCGCTTCGATCCGGCCGCCGTGCAGGTCCACGAGCTGGCGCACCAGCGACAGCCCGATGCCCAGGCCGCCGCCCCGGCCGATCGCATGGCCGGTGCCCTGTCCGAACAGGTCGAAGATCCGCGGCAGCGACTGCGCATCGATGCCCTGCCCGGTGTCGCGCACGCGCAGCCGCACATAGTGCGCCTCACCCCCGACCATCAGCGAGATCTGTCCGCCCTGCGGCGTGAACTTGACCGCGTTGCTGAGCAGGTTCCAGACGATCTGCTCAATCCGCGACGCATCACCGCGCACCATGATCGGCGCGTCGGGGATCTGCATCCCGAACGCGATGCCCACCGATGCCGGATCCAGTCGCGCGACGTCCACCAATTCGATGACGACCATGCCCACATCGACCGGTTCGGGCTTGAGCGTGAGCTTGCCGGTGCGGATGCGCGACATGTCGAGCAGGTCGTCGATGATCTTGGTCTGGCTGCGGATCGCACGCCGCACGGTCTCGATCGAGGCGATCGCGCTCGACGACTCGCGCACGCCGGGCAGCCGGGCCATCAGCTCGGTGTTGACGCTGATCAGGTTCAGCGGATTCTTCAGCTCGTGCGACATCACCGCGAGGAACTCGTCGCGCAAGGTGACCGACGTCTCGGCTTCGTAGCGTCCCGCCCATGAGCGCGCGCCGCCCTGGCGTCTGGCGCCGAGCAGCAGCACGTACGCGACCACCTCGTCCTGCGCGCGGATCGCCGACAGCGCGACCCGGCACTGGATGCGATCCCCGCGGCAATTGCGGTACCAGCGCAGCCCCTCGACCGCCATGCCGGCCCCAGCCTGGACGAAGTCGTGCTCGGGCTGCCCGCTGTCGCGCTCCTGCTGGCCGTAGAGCGCGTCCACCCGCGTGCCCCGCAGGTCGCGCTCGCCATAGCCCAGCAGGTCGACGACGCCGCCACTGGCGGAGATCACCTGCCGCTGGCCGTCGGCGACCAGGACCGCGACATCGGTCGGGGCCAGGACACTGGCGTCGGCCTGGCCCCGACGCTCGCCCGCGGAGCGCAGGCTGGTGGTGTCGATGAAGGTCAGCACCGCGCCGTCGATCCGGTTTCCGGCGGTGCGGTAGGGCACCACGCGCGCGACGTACCCCTTGCCGTCGGTGCTGCGGATCTCGCGTTCGATCGGTTGCAGGGTCTCGAACGCGTTGCCGGCATCCTCGCCCAGTTCGGGATACTCCAGCCGGTGGGTGATGTCGAGCAGGCAGCGGCCGACATCGCCGGGAATGATGTTGAAGATCAGTTCGGCCTTGGGCGTGTAGCGCTTGATCCGCAGCCCGGCATCGACGAACACGGTGGCGATGTCGGTGGCGCTGAAGAAGGTCTGCAGCTCGTCATTGATCTTCGCCGTTTCCTCGACCTTCGACTTCAGTTCGTGGTTGACGCGGATCAGTTCCTCGTTGACCGACCGCAGCTCCTCCTTGCTGGCCTCCAGTTCCCCGGTCGCCGAGCGCAGGGCGGCCTTGATCGATTGCAATTCTTCGTTGGAAGCCTCGGACTGCGCGATCGCGACCTGCAGCCGGTCTCGGGTGCGCTGGAGTTCCTGTTCCAATTGCAGCAGCGCCTCGCCGTCACCGGTGCGCCGATCGTCCACGGGCGGCGGCGCATCGCCCGCGAGCACACGCTGGTGCACTTGGGCGAGGATCTCCAGGATGTCGCGGATCGCCCGCTCGCGCGCCTCACCAGTCGACGGCGCGGTCGCTGGAATGTGCTCGGCCCGCGGCTCGGGGCGCGGCAGTTGGATCTGCCTGGCATCGCGCCACAGCGCCACGAGCTTGCCCGCGATCTCGACCGCCGGCAGCACGAAATCCACGCAACCGCTGGCGATCGCGCTGCGCGGCATGTCCTCGTACTCGGCATCCTCGGGCAGTTGCGCGATCGCCACCCCGCCCTGCGCCTTGAGGCGCGCCAGGCCGACGCTGCCGTCGCTGCCGGTGCCCGACAGCACGATGCCGATCGCCCGGTCCATGTGCGCATCGGCGAGCGTGCGAAAGAACGCGTCGATCGCGATGTGCCGCCCCGCCGGCCGGTCGACGGCGCGCACCCCAAGGTAACCGTCGTCCATCGTCAACGACGTCGTCGGCGCGATCACATAGACGTGGTTGGGCTCGATCGGGGTCGGCGCGTTGACCTCGATCACCGGCATCGGCGTGCAATGCCGCAGCTCCTGGCTGGCCTGGCGCTGGTGCCGCGGCGACAGATCCAGGATGACCACATAGGCCAGGCCGCCGGTCGCCGGGGCCTGTTCGAACAGGCGACGCAACGCGGCCAGGCCGCCGGCCGAGGCGCCGATGCCCACCACCGGAAACGTCAGCGGGCGGCGCAACGCCCCGTCCTGACCATACGGCCCCCCGACGTCGCGGTCGGTCATCGTGGATCACGCCGGGTCGTCATGACCGGCATCATGCGCCGCCCGCCTGGTCGATCCAACACACGGCCGTGACGCGGCCATCGCCATCGGCGCCCGGTCGGGCAGCTGCGGACCGTTACAGCCCTGCGGTGGTGCGCAGCGTCGCCAGGTCGACGAGGTCGATGCGGCGAGGGTCGTCGAAGGCGAGCGCACCGGCTTGGCGCAGCTTGGTGAAGCTGCGGCTGACGGTCTCGATCGTCAGCCCGAGATGGTCGGCGATATCGGCACGGGTCATCGGCAGATCGACGCGATCGACGCGGCCACCGCGGCGCTGCTGGCGCTCGGCCATGTCGACCAGGAAGCCCGCCAGCCGTTCGCTCGGGCCGAGCCGGCCCAGCAGCATCAGGCTGGCCCGGGTGGCGTCGAGCTCGGTGCAGGCCTGCGCGAGCATGCCGGCCTCGAGCTCGGGATAGCGCTCGCACAGCCGGCGCATGTTCTGCATCGGGAATACGCACAGCACGCACTCGTTGATCGCCTCGATCGTGTGCTTGTAGTGCGCCGCGCTGCTGAAGCCGATGAAATCGCCCTCCATCAGAAAGCCGGCGACCAAGCGGCGGCCGTCGGGCAGCAGCCGCACCCGGCGCAGCATGCCGCGGGTCACGGTGTAGACGTCCCGGCGCGGACCGCCCTCGTGGACCAGCGTGGCGCCGGCCGGCAGCACGACCTCGCCGACGGCGGCCTCCAGGGCATGGGTCTCGGAGGCGGGCAGTGCGGCGCAGACCGCCAGATGCCGGCTCAGGCAGGCCTCGCAGCCCGAGTGGGAAGCACGCCGGGGCGCGCCCGACAGCGGATGGCGGGCGCCAGAGGAGGCGGGGTCGGAGACTCCGCGCGCGCGCAGCTTGGTATCCATGGGACAGCATGATAGCGCGACCGAGCGCGATTCCCGCACCCGCGCCCCATCGGCCCGGCCTCGGCCGGCGGCTCGTCCCCTGCGACCGGCACCCGCTAGAATCGCCGGCTCCCCCGCAGCCGCAGTCCCGATGACCGAGTCCGTCCGCCCCGCCTTCCATGGCTTCGAGCAGCTGCCGCTGCGCGAGTTCGCCGAGCGCGCCTACCTCGACTACTCGATGTATGTGGTGCTCGACCGTGCGCTGCCGTTCATCGGCGACGGCCTCAAGCCGGTCCAGCGCCGCATCGTCTACGCCATGAGCGAGCTGGGCCTGGGCGCGGCCGCCAAACCCAAGAAATCCGCACGCACCGTCGGCGACGTGATCGGCAAGTACCACCCGCACGGCGACAGCGCCTGCTACGAGGCGCTGGTGCTGATGGCCCAGCCGTTTTCCTACCGCTACCCGCTGATCGACGGCCAAGGCAACTTCGGCTCCAGCGACGACCCCAAGTCGTTCGCGGCGATGCGCTACACCGAGTCCAAGCTCACCCCGATCGCCGAGATGCTGCTCTCCGAGCTCGGCCACGGCACGGTCGACTGGACCGACAACTTCGACGGCACGCTCGAAGAGCCCTCGTGGCTGCCGGCGCGGCTGCCGCACCTGCTGCTCAACGGCACCACCGGCATCGCGGTCGGCATGGCCACCGACGTGCCGCCGCACAACCTGGGCGAGATCGTCAGCGCCTGCGTGCGCCTGATCGACGATCCCGACGCCAGCGTGCGCGACCTGTGCGAGCACGTGCGCGGGCCCGACTACCCGACCAGCGCCGAGATCATCACCCCGGCGTCCGACCTGCTGCAGATGTACGAGACCGGCCACGGCAGCGTGCGTGCCCGCGCGACGTTCGACAAGGAACACGCGAACATCGTCATCACCGCCCTGCCCTACCAGGTCTCGCCGTCGAAGGTGATCGAGCAGATCGCAGCCCAGATGCGCGCCAAGAAGCTGCCGTGGCTGGAGGACATCCGCGACGAGTCCGACCACGCCAACCCGGTACGCGTGGTCCTGGTGCCGCGTTCGAACCGGGTCGATGCCGAGCAGTTGATGGGGCATCTGTTCGCGACCACGGACCTGGAGAAGAGCTACCGGGTCAACCTCAACGTCATCGGTCTGGACGGCAAGCCGCAGGTCAAGCACCTCAAGGCGCTGCTGAGCGAATGGCTGCAGTTCCGCACCGACACCGTCACCCGCCGGCTGACCCATCGGCTGGAGAAAGTCGAGCGCCGCCTGCACCTGCTCGACGGTCTGTTGATCGCGTTCCTGAATCTCGACGAGGTGATCCGCATCATCCGCACCGAGGACGAGCCGCGTGCAGTGCTGCAGGCGCGCTTCGGCCTGAGTGACGAGCAGGTCGACTACATCCTCGAGACCCGCCTGCGCCAGTTGGCGCGGCTGGAGGAGATGAAGATCCGCGGCGAACAGGCCGAGCTCGAGGCCGAGCGCGATCGCCTGATCGCCACGCTCGCCAGCAAGGCCAAGCTGCGCAAACTGATCAAGGACGAGTTGCTGGCCGACGCCAAGAAGTTTGGCGACGCACGCCGCTCGCCGCTGGTCGTGCGCGGCAGCGCGCAGGCACTGGCCGAGACCGACCTGGTGCCCAGCGAGCCGGTGACGATCGTGGTCAGCGAGAAGGGTTGGGTGCGCGCCGCCAAGGGGCACGATGTCGACCCGGCGGGGCTGTCGTACCGCGAGGGCGACCGCCTGCTGGCGTTCGCACGCGGACGCAGCACGCAGCAGGTCGCCTTCCTCGACTCGAACGGCCGCAGCTATTCGACGATCGCCCATTCGCTGCCGTCGGCGCGCGGTAATGGCGAGCCGCTGACCGGCCGCTTCTCGCCGGCCGCAGGCGCGGCGTTCCAGACCCTCGCCTCCGGCGACAACGACAGCCGCTTCGTCGTCGCGTCTTCGCACGGCTACGGCTTCGTGACCCGGTTCGAGAACCTCACCGGCCGCAACAAGGCCGGCAAGGCGATGCTCTCGCTCTCGCCCGGCGCCGCCGTGCTGCAGCCGGCGGCGGTCCGCGATGCCCAGGCCGATCGGCTGGTGGTGGTCACCAGCGCCGGCCACCTGCTCGCGTTTCCGGTCGCCGAGTTGCCGGAACTCGACAAGGGCAAAGGCAACAAGATCATCGAGATCCCCAAGGCCAAGCGCGGCACCGAGCAGGTCGTCGCGCTGGCCGTGGTCTCGCCGGGCGGAGCGCTGCTGGTGCAGTCGGGCGCGCGCACGATGACCCTGGCCTTCAAGGAACTCGACGCCTACATCGGCGCGCGCGCCAGCCGCGGCGGCCTGCTGCCGCGCGGCTGGCAGAAGGTCGAGGGCCTGTCGGTGGCGTGACGGCCTGCGCCGTCGCCCACCTTCAACTTTTCGGAGCCGGCATGGATCCGGAGTTCTGGCACGCACGCTGGCGCACGCAGCGCATCGGCTTCCACCGCGACGCGCCGCTGCCGCTGCTGGTCACGCACTGGCCGGCCCTGCACCTGTCGGCAGACGCACGCGTCTTCGTGCCCCTGTGCGGCAAGTCGCTGGACATGGTGTGGCTGGCCGAGCAGGGCCATCGCGTGCTCGGGGTCGAGCTGTCGGAACTGGCCGTGCGTGCATTCTTCGACGCGTGCGGGCTCATCCCGCAGGTCCACGACACCGCAGCCGGCCGGCACTATGTCGCCGGCCCGTTCGAGTTGATCGTCGGCGATGCATTCGCACTCGATGCGGACGTGCTGGCCGATTGCGCGGCGGTCTACGACCGGGCGGCGCTGATCGCGCTGCCGCCGGAGCTGCGCGCGACCTATGCCACGACCGCGTGGCACCGGTTGCCGGCCGGTTGCCGCGGGCTGCTGGTCACGCTGACGTACCCGCAGCACGAGAAAGCCGGGCCACCCTTCTCGGTCGACACCGACGCGGTGCATGCGCTGCTCGATGCCGATTGGCGCGTGGACCTGGTCGAGCACCGCGACATCCTCGCCAGCGAGCCGGATTTCGGCACGAGCGCGCTGTCGACCACGGTCTGGCGGGTCGCGCGCCGCGGCTGACGCGCAGCGTGGCGCGCGAACGCGCGGGGCTTTTAGCCCACGCCGGCGTGGGTGCCTTCCGCCTCGCCCATGCGGCTTTGCTGGTAGTTCTGCAGGCCGATCATCTCGATCAGGCGCAGTTGCTTCTCCAGCCAGTACGTGTGGTCTTCCTCGGTGTCCGAGAGCTGGGTCACCAGTACCTGGCGGCTGACGAAGTCGCCATGGCGTTCGCACAGCGCGATGCCCTGGGCGAGGTGGTCGCGCACCGCGTATTCGAGTGCGAGATCCTTGCGCAGCATCTCCTCGACCGTGCGCCCGGGTTCGAACGCCTCGGGCCGCATGTCCGGGTCGCCCTCCAGGAACAGGATGCGGCGCAGCAGCGCATCGGCGTGCTGGGTCTCCTCTTCCATCTCGTGGTTGATCCGCGCATAGAGCTGGTGCAGGCCCAGATCCTCGTAACGGCGCGAATGGATGAAGTACTGGTCGCGTGCGGCAAGCTCGCCGCGCAACAGGAATTTCAGGTAGTCGACGACTTCGGGATGGCCTTTCATCGGGGGGCTCGCGGCTCGGGAATGCGGGCAGTATGCCCAGTCGCGCGCGACGATGATCGGATGCAAATGCATGCATTTCGCATTCTCAGGGACAGCCACGTAGACTCCCCGCCCCTTCGGCTCCCGCGGACGCGAAGATGAAGATCGGCATCGATTTCGGCACCAGCTATTCGGCCGCCGCCGCGCGCGTCGGCGACCGCCTCCAACACATCCGCTTCGGCGGGCAGGCGCAGTTCCGCACCGCGGTGTACTTCCCGCGCGCCGTGCCCGACGTGGCCGACTTCGCGCTGACCGACGCGATGGAGGCGCAGGTCGCCGAGATCGTGCGCGACCTCAAGGCCGCGCAGACCCGCGCCGGCACCACCGTGCGCGGCGAGGCACAGTTGCGCGGCGACGCGGTGCGCATCGTGCGCCGGCAATGGATGGAACAGCAGATGCGCGAGGCGCAAACCTCGGTCGCCGACCTGCAGGACGCGGTGTTCGGCGAGGAGGCGATCGAACGCTACCTCGAGGACGGCACCGGCAACCTGGTGCAGTCGCCCAAGTCGATGCTCGGCTTCAATCTGCATCCGCGCGCCCGCGCCACCATCGCCGGTATCGCCGCGCACATCCTCGAGCACATCCGGCTCACGGCGAGCCGTCAGCTGGGCACCGTGGTGCGCGAGGCGACGCTGGGCCGTCCGGTGCGCTTCCGCAGTTCGATGGGTGAGGCCGGCGGCGAGCAGGCGCTGGCGATCCTGCGCGAGGCGGCGGGCATCGCCGGCTTCGACACCGTGCACTTCCTCGAAGAACCGGCCGCGGCCGCGCTGCACCACCACGCGATCAGCCCGCAGCGCCAGACCACGCTGGTCGTCGACGTCGGCGGCGGCACCACCGACATCGCGCTGGCGAGCATCGGCGGCGATGCTCCGCCGCAGGTGCATCGGGCCTGGGGCATCGCCCATGGCGGCACCGATGTCGATATCGCGCTGAGCCTGGCCCGCGCGATGCCGCTGTTCGGCAAAGGCGTCACGCGCACGCCGGTGCACCATTTCGTCGAGGCCGCCACCGTGCAGGACCTGCCGCGCCAGCGCGAATTCCATCGCCACGACTACCGCGACGTCGTGGCGCCGTACGGCGCGCGTCTGCAGGCGCTGCAGGACGAGGGCGGTACCACCCGGCTCTACCGCGGGATCGAGACCATGAAGGTCCGGCTCAGCGATGACGCCACGGCCGTGCAGCCGCTCGACTTCATCGAGCCGGGCCTGTCGGTGGACGCCGGCCGCGCCGATCTCGAGGCCGCCGCCGCCCGCTTTCTCGATCAGATCGGCGGACTGCTCGATGAGGTCCGCGCCGACCTGCCGCAGCCGCCCGACAGCCTGTTCCTGACCGGCGGCATGTCCGGCGCCCCCTATGTACAGGCCGCCGCGCGGGCGCGGTTCCCCCAGGCCCGGGTCGTTCGCGGCGACCCGTCGCTGGGCGTCGTCTCGGGACTGGCCGAGCACGCGTCCAACACGCCCGCCGCCGCGGGCTGAGCGCCGCGGCGCCCCCGCCCCCTCACGCGCGGAACCTGAAACAATCGGGCGGCGGCAGGCGGCCGCGACGGGGGGAGCTCGGCAATGCGCAACCGGTGGCGCGCTTGGAGCGTGCGGGCGCTGCTCGTATTGGCAGTCTTGGCAGTGGCGATCTCGGCGATGCTGTGGTGGCAACTGCGCGGCAGCCTGCCGGCGCTGGCGGGCACACGAACGCTGCCCGGGCTCGAGGCCTCGGCGACGATCCAGCGCGACGCCTTGGGCACGGTGACGATCACCGCCGACAGCGAGACCGACGCGATGCGCGCGCTGGGCTGGGTGCACGCCCAGGAGCGTTACTTCGAGATGGATCTGATGCGGCGCCTGCCCGCAGGCGAGCTCTCGGCGCTGTTCGGCGAGCGGGCGCTCGACACCGATCGCCGCCATCGCCTGCACCGCATGCGCGCCCGCGTCGACGCCACGCTGACCGAGGTCGCCGGCGAGCGCATGCCGCAGTTGCGCGCCTACGCCGAGGGCGCGAATGCCGGGCTGGCCGCATTGCGGGCCCGGCCCTGGCCATACCTGCTGCTGCGCCGGCAGCCGACGCCCTGGACGCCGGCCGACTCGGCCCTGGTCGGCTTCTCGATGTACTTCGACCTGCAGGACGCCGGCAACGTCCGCGAACTGGCCATGCACCGTCTGCGACCGCATCTGCCGCCCGCGCTGTTCGCGCTCGTGGCCCACGACGGCAGCCGCTGGGACGCGCCGCTGGCGGGCGCAGCGCGCGGCGATGCGGCATTGCCGGATGCCGACGCGGTGGACCTGCGCCGGTTGGACGCGGGGTATGCGGGCAACGAGGACGGGCCGCCAGCGGCAATGGCGTGGGCTGCCCCCAGGCCCACCGCCGTGTGGGAGAGGGACGGTGGCAGGCCACCTGCGGCGGCCGATCTCGCCGTGGGAAGCAACAACTTCGCAGTCGGCGGTGCATTGACCGCCGACGGGCGCGCACTGGTCGCCGACGACATGCACCTGGGCCTGCGCGCGCCCAACCTGTGGTTCCGCGCCCGGCTGCTCTATCCCGACGTCCGCGCACCCGGCGGCCGAGTCGACATCACCGGCTTCACGCTGCCGGGCCTGCCCGCGGTCATCGTCGGCAGCAATGGCCACATCGCCTGGGGCTTCACCAACAGCTACATCGATACGCTGGACTGGCAGCGCATCGTGCCCTGCGCGACCGACGCCCCGCAGGGCCCCGGCTGCACGCCGCTGCGGCGCCATGCCGAGACCATCGCCATTGCCGGGCGCGCCTCCGATGTTCTGATGGTCGAGGACAGCGACTGGGGCCCGGTGGTCCACCGCGAGGCCGACGGCAGCGCGCTGGCGCTGCGCTGGACCGCGCACCTGCCCGGGGCCCTGAACTTCGGACTGGCGGACTTCGCCCATGCGCGCGATCTCGATGACGCACTCGTGATCGCCGACCGCACCGCGACCCCGACCCAGAACCTGGTGATCGGCGATCTGCACGGCGCGGTCGCCTGGCGCCTGCTCGGCCCGGTCCCGGTGCGTGCGCCCGGCTGCGATGGCGCGACGGTCTCCCGTTCCCAGGATATCGACGGTACCGCAGGCGACGCTGGCAACATCTGTGCACCGTGGCCGATCGCCACCGATGCGTCGCCGCGCGTCCGCTCGCCCGAGGCGATGCGGCTGTGGACCGCGAACAGCCGTGTCGTCGACGGTGCCGACTTCGCCCGGATCGGCGACGGCGGTGCCGCGCTGGGCATCCGCGCCTGGCAGATCCGCCAGGGGCTCGACGCCCGCGCGCGCTTGGCCGAACGCGACCTGCTCGCGATCCAGCTCGACGACCGCGCGCTGCTGCTGTCGCATTGGCATGCCCTGCTCGCCCAGGCGGCCGACGCGGCCGGCGCCGACGCCACTGCACTGCACGCACTCGCCGACGCCGCCGCAGACTGGCGCGGCCATGCGGCGGTCGATTCGGTCGGCTATCGCATCGTCCGCGCATGGCGGCTCGCGGTGCATGCGCGCATCGCCGATGGCCTGCTCGCCCCCGCGCGTGCAACGGCCGGCGACGCGCTCGCCTGGCCGGACCCGCCGAATTTCGAAGGCGTGGTCTGGCCGCTGGTGAGCCAGCGCCCCGACCACCTGCTGCCGCGCCGGTTCGCCTGCACGCCGCAGACCCAGCATGGGCGCTGCGCGCCGATCATCGACGGCTGGACCGCGTTGCTGGAAGACGCCGCGCGCGAGGTCCGCGACACGCTGCAGGCCGAGGGGCCCTTGGCGCAACGGACCTGGGGCGAATACAACACCACCGCGATCTGCCACCCGCTCGCAGCCGCCATCCCGCTGGTGGGCAGGCGCGCGCTGTGCATGCCGGCGCAGCCACTGCCCGGCGACGGCACCATGCCGCGCGTCCAGATGCCTGCGTTCGGCGCCTCACAGCGCATGGTGGTCGCCCCCGGACACGAGCTCGATGGCATCGCGCACATGCCCGGCGGCCAGAGCGGTCACCCGCTCTCGCCGTTCTGGGGCGCCGGCCACGACGACTGGGCTCAAGGTCGGCCCACGCCGTTCCTGCCGGGCCCGGCCACGCACATGCTGCAGCTGCAACCCGCACACCGCGCGGCACGCAGCGACTAGCGGCCCAGCGCGCCCTGCCAATGGGTGCCATAGCGCCCGGCGGCCATCTTCGCGGCCGGGCGCGCGCGCAACACCGCACTGATCCGCGGGCCGACCGGGCGCGTCGTCTTCGCGATCCCGTGCTCGTGGGTCAACTGTGAGGCATGGCTCATCGCCAGCACGCTGCCGGGCGCGAGTTCGATCGCGATCGCCTTGCCGCGCCCGGTCTTGGCGCGGATCGACATCCGCCGCGCGCCCCCCAGCGACAGCAGCGCGATCGGCTGACCGGGCACCAGCGTGTCCAGCTTGTCGTGGTGCATGGCCACGCTGTCGCGGCCGTCGCGGTAGAGATTGAGCCCGACCGCGGTATACGGCGCAGGCACCAACCGCTGCACAAGGCGGCACATCTCCGCCAGCGGCAGCTCGGGCGGCAGCGCGTCGAGCCGGTAGGACGCCAGCAGCCGCGGGACCGCGACCACACGGTCGTACATCGGCCGATGCTGGGTCTCCCAGTGTGCCCGGTCGCGCAGCGCCTCGAACCACGCCGCCGCGGTCGCCGGATCGACGGCATCGGCCCAGTAGCGGATGCCGCCCTCGTCGTCGTCGACGAGGGTCCGCGGCGTGGCGCTGGGGAACAGGTCCATCGTCCCGAGATGGGGCCGCCCGACCCGCCGGGCAAGCAATCCTGGGCCGCCGCGCCGACATCGCACCGGATCCAGCGCCACGCGATATCGGCATCCCACCGATGCCCGGCGCCGGGCCGGCACGCCATCGTCGACGCACCGGTTCCAAGCGTTCCGCGCCGATCAGCGATCGGGCGCACCGACCGGCCCCATCGCCCCCGGAGCTTCGACCATGCCATCCATCGTCACCTGGAACACCCAGGGCAACCCTCTCAACGACACCAACAAACGCACCATGCTGACCGGCCTGTGCGAGGCGTTCGACATCGTGCTGCTGCAAGAATGCGGCCGCTTCGGCGAGGCCGCACGGACCTTCGCAGGCAAGCATGTGTGCTGGACCGAACAGGCCGGCGCGTTCAACGCGCGGTGCTCGACCGCCATCCTCGCCCCGCGCTGGGAGGATTCAGGCCTGTGGACCGGCAGCTCGACTGGACGCGCGGGCCTGTGGATCCGCATCGACGACCTGTTCGTCGCGACGATCCACTGCACCTCCAGTGGCGTCGGGCTGACCGATCTGCGGCCGTTCGCCGGCGACATGGCCCGGGTCGCCGGCGACCACGCGGTGCTGATCGGCGGCGACTTCAACCACGAAGTCGCCGACGATCCGGCCGAGCTCAACGCCGGCACCGCATCGCGTCCGGTGCTGTTCTCCGTGCACACCCAGGGGCGCGCCACGCGCCACGCGCCACGCGCCGCGGCCGCGGCACGCTCGACGCTTCCTCTCGCGCCATATCGCAGACGTCGGCACCCCGCGCCCGAGCCAGAGCATCCGCTCCGACCACTGCGCCCTGTCGATCACGGTCGAGCTGTGTAAACCCAGCACGTTGTTCAGTGGGATCGGGATGCTGGAGATGGGCGGTTTGTAGCCGAGGCTGGCATGAGGGCATGCCAGTCGTAGTGGTGCAACCAATCATTGAGGGCGCTAGCTGTGAGGTTTCAAGAGGTTGTTCCCCTCTGACTGGGGTAGGAAGCTGATGTCGCCAAGACGTCATTTCCATCCCAGCGAGGGGAACAACATGCACAAGAATGCCCGCCTGACCCCGAAGGGTCGAGAGGTCCTGATCCAGCGGCTGGAGGCTGGTCAACGGGTGTCCGAGGTTGCGCAGGCATTAGGGATTTCGGAGACCACGGCCCGGAAGTGGTGGCGCCGCTATCAGGCAGGCGAGAGCCTGCAGGACCGCAGCAGTCGGCCCCACGTGTCGCCGCGCCGGACCTCGCCCCAGCTGCGCGCCCATGTCCAAGCGCTGCGCCGCCAGCGCCATACCGGCCGCTGGATCGTCCAGCAGACGGGCTTGTCCCCGGCCACGGTGTCGCGAGTGTTGCGGCAAGCCGGCATCAGCCGCTGGCGCGAATTGGAGCCGCAGCCTCCTGCCCAGCGCTACGAGTATGGCGCGCCGGGTGAGTTGATCCACTTGGATATCAAGAAGTTGGGACGGATCGGCTCACCCGGTCACCGCGTCGCCGGTAATCGGTCTCACCGTCACCGGGGCATCGGCTGGGACTTCGTGCACGTTGCTATCGATGATCACTCGCGCGTCGCCACCGCCACCGTCGCAGCCGACGAATGCGGCGAGACGGCGGTGGCGATCCTGCGCCAGGTCGTCGCACGCTACCAGGCTTGCGGCGTGACCGTTCAGCGGGTGATGACCGACAACGGATCTGCGTATGTCTCCCACGCCTTTGCCGCGGCCTGTCGCGTGCTGGGACTCAAGCACATCCGCACGCGCCCTTACACGCCTCGCACCAACGGCAAGGCCGAACGCTTCATCCAGACCGCCCTGCGTGAGTGGGCTTACGCCACCTGCTTCGAGACCTCGGCCCAACGCCAAGCGGCATTAAGCGACTGGCTCCACCACTACAATTGGCACCGGCCACACACCGCTGCAGGCGGGCTGGCCCCAGTCTCCAGACTAGGGCTCAGTCAAAACAACCTATTGAAGCTCCACAGCTAGCCCGCTGGCATGACTCCACGTAGGAGCGTGTTTAGGCCCGCTCGCGCAGGCTGGTCTGGACCAGGCGTTCGGCCTTGCCATTATTGCGTGGAGTGTAGGGTTGGGTGCGCAGGTGGCGCATTCCCAACCGCTGGACGAGCCGGCGGAAGTGACGGGATCTGTAACAAGCACCGTTATCCGTCAGCACGCGCTCGAAGCGGACGCCCAGGGTTCTGTAGTAGCGCAGCGCCTGCAGCAGTGCCTTGCAGGCGCTAGTTCCACGCTCGTCCGGCTCGATGACGCCAAAGGCCACGCACGAGTGGTCGATGCCAAGGTGAACGTACTCCCAGCCGCTGCCTCTGGATGTGATCTGCCGATTGCCGGTGACTCGATGCCCCGGGCTGCCGGAAGCAGCCAAGCTTCTTGATGTCCAGATGCAGCAGTTGGCCGGGCTGGGTCATATTCGTAGCGATTGGGCGGCGGCGCGGGCTCAAGTTCGGCCAATCGGCGCAGACCGGCCCGGCGCAGGAGTCGCGCGACCGTGCTCGGTGCGACCGGCAA
Source organism: Luteimonas sp. TWI382 (assembly GCF_039674545.1). Taxonomy (NCBI): domain Bacteria; kingdom Pseudomonadati; phylum Pseudomonadota; class Gammaproteobacteria; order Lysobacterales; family Lysobacteraceae; genus Luteimonas; species Luteimonas sp. TWI382. The sequence continues at coordinate 46,275 of NZ_JBDJNS010000015.1, read as the reverse complement.
CTGCGCGGCGATCTGGCGGCAGGTCAGGCGGGCCCGCCGATGATCGAGTACCTGATCAACGATCGGTTGCGCGATGGCGTGCGGACAGTGGCGCGGCCGGGAGAATCGATCGGCCACGCCGGACGCGCCTCTTCCTTGAGCCGCTTCAGCCATTTGTAGGCAGTGCGCGCACTGACGCCGGCCGCATGGGCGGCCTCCTCGACCCGCAACCCCTCCATGAGAATGCGATTGACAAGAAGGGCTCGACCGCGAGGCGTCAAACGGGCATGTTTATGCAGGTTCATCCGGGGCTCCTGGGGTGCTGCTTGGATCGCACCTACAGAATTCCGGGATCGCCCCGGGTGAGCGACCTACTGAGAGATCACAGCTAGCTCTCGAAAGGTTGCGCATATCCTCTTGTCCTTCATTAAAATTCAGCCTGCACTAGGTTCCATGATCTGGGGGGAGCGCGTCACCCTTGGAAAGGCGGTCTTATCGGACGCTTCAATCGACCTGCCGGCATATGAGTAGCCAGCTCTAACGAGACAATTAAAGTGCGACGGAACCTCGCCTCTAACGCCATCGTTGGCAACCTCCTCGGTACCGCCAGCTTCATTGCCTTGGGATTGTTCATCCAGTCAATTTATCTAGTCGTTGATCTCCACTTCGTTGCTCGTCTGGGTGAAGAGGCGCTAGCTGGCGTTTCGATCGTTAGCCTAGCTTCGCTGATCACGAACGCGACTTATCAGGTCATCTGCATCGGCGCCATTGCGTTGGTTGGCCGCGCTTTGGGCGCAGACGACACATCGCGTGCGAATCGCATGATGTCCGCCGCCATGACCCTAGCCGTGATCTGCACGGCCACCGTGTTCGTGGCTGGCTATTCGGGCGGTCCGCTTTGGATGAATTCGATCGCAGCGACCGACGGCACGGCGCGGGCCGCCCGCACTTATCTATTCACCGCACTTCCGTCCTACGCACTGATGTTTCCCGTGGCCGTGCTCAGTTCAGTACTGCGGGCGGCCGGCTCGATGATGGGTGCCACATTGGTGTTTGTGGGCTCCACGCTAGTTAAAGCTGCCCTGACGCCATTGCTGGTCAATGGCGCTTGGGAATTTCCTACCTTGAACGTGGCCGGCGCCGGGTTGGCATCGTCTTTGTCCATCGGCGGCAGCTTGATCGCGATGTGCTTCGTGCTCAGAAAGCATGACGCACTTCGGATGGAATGGCCGCAATGGGACACGCTGGTTTCGGATGCGAGACACGTCCTGCGCATCGGCATCCCGGCGAGCGCGGAAATGGGCATGGTGTTTCTGACCACCGTTACCATTCAATGGGCGCTACGCGACAGCGGCGCCGTCACGCAGGCCGGCTTCGGTGCAGCGATGCGCATGGCGCAAATACTGTTGGCGCCGGGTATGGCTGTCGCGCTTGCGCTGGTGCCCCAAGTCGCGCATTGCTTGGGAGCCGGCCACCATGATCGTAGACGGAAAAGCTTGTGGTGGGCGTTGGGACTGACGGCCGTTGCAACGCTGTCGGTCACGCTGGTCGCCTTGCTGGTTCCTCGGCTTGTGCTGACGCCTATCGTTTCCGGCGATCTGGCGACGCTCGATACAGCGAGCACGCATCTTGCCGTTTTGTCGATAGCCTTCGTTCCCACCGGCGTGGCCTATGTTGCGTCCGCCTACGGACAGGGGATTGGCCGCACCTTACCCGCCCTTTATGCAGCGTGCGTGCGCGTGCCTGCGTGTGTGGCGCCGATTTGCGCGCTATCCCTGATGGAAAAAGCAGCGCCTCTTACCCTGCTCTGGATCTCAGTCGGGTCTGTATGGATACAGGCGCTGGCGGCTTGGTTACTTTTGTTTTCATGGCAGCGCTCGGTGGCCCTGCCTTCGGAAGCCTAATCGAAGGTCGCTCGCTTAGACCTGCTGCCCTCTGCGGCCACAGCGGCCATGCCGCAGAGCATGCCTATATACGCCCCGGCCCACACATCCGAAAGGAAATGCGTGTTGGACATCACATAAGTCGCCAAAACCAATCCAGATAGCACGCCCAAGGGTACGCGCAGCTTCGGGAACCACATCATGAACGGCACCACGAAGGCCAGCAAGAGCGCCGTAGAACCTGATGGAAAAGCCGCGTAAGCCTTAGACGAACCCGCGAAAGGCATAAACATGTGGATGCCGTCGTTCAAATAGCCCCAACTGGGAGCATCGCATTTTGCGATACTCGCACCTGGGCTGGGATCGATCACTAACCGAGGCCAAGTGCGACCGAACGCGATCTTGAGCATCGTCTTCGCCGCCAGGGCCACCATGAGCCCGATGCTCAGGTAGAACCCGCGCCGCGTAGCGCTATATCGGTCCAGCCAGGGGTAGAGAAGGATGTGGACTATCAGGTACACACCCATCAATGTCGACAGTCCAACGGGAATACTCAATAGTTTCAGCATCCACGCTTGGCGGTCAGCATTTATGGCGTGTAGCCAACCTGTCAACGGCAAATCGATCCACATTACTAATATCACGCACCCCAATACCGTGACCACCCCGGCCCAGCGGGCAAATCGGCTCACAAATAACCAACGATCCTCCCTGCTCGGCGGCTCAATCGATGCTTTCATGTCTCTCAGCACGCATGCCAACATCGGACTTATGGTCGTTTTCTTCTGTTTGCGCGACGCCTCGACCGAATTTCGCTAGAAACTGGGCGCGATGATCGTTATAGCTGCTGACCAATCGCATTGTCTTCATCGCCCGTATCAGAAGAAAGGGGATATCGAATTGTCCTCGAAGGAAGGCGCAGTTCGCCGAGCCGGGGCGTGCGTGATGATTGTTGTGCCACTCGCCGGCCAAGTAGCCATAAAAGCGTTGGTTGAGCGCGAACGAACTGCGATCCAGGTCCCAGCCATCGACTTGCCTGACATTCTCCTGTGTACCATGGCCGCGAAAGTTGAAATCTCGCACGACCGCATGCCAGCAAAACTGGACTGCAAGCCAGGCAAACAACCAAGGCAACCCACCGATGGTGTACCACGCGCCGGCCCACAGCAACGAGGCGAATATCCAGCGAGCCAAATAGTGCGGAATGGATTCGACGCACGCCCAACGGCGGAAAGACTGATAGCTCGAAAATGGCATGTTCAGGTGCGAAAGCCGGCCCTTGATCCGCTCGTATTCGGCTTCTGTGACGTCGGTATCGACTTCGAAGTATGAGGCAATGTAGTTGCCAAGCCACCCTAACCGTGGACCATTGGGATCCTGATCGCCGTCGGCGTGGAGATGATGGACATTGTGGACCAACGCATAGACCTCTTCCCGATAGCCCAGAGGATTGAGCCACAGAATGAGGCGCGGCAGCCAAGGCGAGCTGAATCGGAACGATCGGTGGCTACAATATCGATGATACCAAATGGTGTTGGTGAAGTTGGCCAGTACCAGAAACACCGCAAAGAAGAAGAGCATGGTCTCCACGGAGGCATAGCGGTAGAAGAAGATCACCGTGGGGATCACCATGAGCCAATGACTGAATTCGAACAACGCATGCAGCGTGCGGCGCCGATCGGCGACAAAATTCAGCGAATGCGCATACTGGCGGAGCGCGTCTTTGACGGATGCGATAACCGGCCTGCCTTGCTCGTCGCGCACGGCGTAAACGCGGGGAAGCAGCCTCAAAGGCGAGCGGTGGGTCACTGGGTCAGTCATGTCGATCGTCCTTGCTTCGTGCTCGTCAAGCCACCGCGCACACGGGGGCTGCCAATCTCAATGCAGCTTCTTCGTTGGCGCGGAGCGCGCCGATGCCGGCGCCTCGATCCCGCAGCAGGGCGCAGCCCATGGAATAGCCCCCGCCGAACGTGACCAGCAGTGCAAGTTGCCCGGGAGCCAGAAGATGACGATGACGCATGAGCGTGATACCCGCGCTGGCGCAGCCGGTGTTGCCGGTCCAGCCCACCGTTCTAGCGACGCGATCGTTGTCGATTCCCAGCCGCTGACCGACTTGGCTGATGATCCGGTCGTTTGCCTGGTGCGGAACAAGCAATGTCAGATCGCTGACTGAAAGCCCGTGGGTATCCAGCATCGCGTGGATGGCGCTTTCCATGTGCTGGCAGGCGTGCTGGAAGACGTCTTTCCCCGCCGGCATCACCAAGCCATCTCGATGTGGTGTCAGAAACACCGCTTCTGGCCCCTTGCCGACGTCTGCCAAGCCACGCGTGACGACATCGACCACCTCAAATCCACCGCTGGCCTCAGCGTCCAATAGCAGGGCCACTGCGCCATCGCCCCACAGATGTCCCGAGTGGGCATCGCTGTCGCGGGCATAAAGGCTATTGTGCTCAGCGGCTACTACTAAGGCACGCTTGGCTCGACCGGTTTCCATGTAAGCCACCACCAACTCGATGGCGTTAAGCATGGATGAGCAGGCGGTCGACAAGTAGATCGCCCGAGCTCCCGACAACCGAAAATGGCGCTGGACGACATGGGCCAGGGTTGCAACGGTGTCCCACGGTGTATAGCTGGCAGCCACTATGAGATCGACGCCGTCGAGTGTCGTGGTACCGTCCGCCAGCATCCGCTTCACGGCTTCCAGGGCCATGGTATTGCTGTTCTCGTCTTCGGCCGCGCGGCGCCGCTCGCGGATCCCTGTCATCCGTTCAAACCAGGCGTCTTCCTTGCCCGTTAGCGCGCTGAAATAGCCGTTGTTCTTCACTGTTTCGGGAAGATAGTCGGCCCCTGCGACGATATCCACTCCGCGTCGTGCATGGTGCCGGCCGGTCATGGGGAAACCTCGCCGGCGGGAAAAGCCAGACACAACGCAACAGCAAACACCGGAAGCGCGGCTACCAGCGAATCCAGACGATCCAGTGCCCCGCCGTGCCCCGGCAGGATGGACCCGCTGTCCTTGCGGCCCGCATGTCGCTTGAGCAGGCTGCTGGTGAGGTCGCCTACGACACCCGACGCAGCCGCCATCATGCCCAAGCCAAAGAAAAGCGCGCGCTCCGGACCCAGCTTTGGATAAAGCAGAGCAGCACCTAAGCTGGCTGCCAAAGCGCTAGCCAAAATGGCACAAACCAAGACGCCGTAGTTCTTGTTCGGACTTGCGTTGGGTGCGATCAGCCGGGCCGCGGTGAAGCCATTCGAGTAGCGCCCGACTAGATAGGCCGTGGAGTCCAGAACGCACACTACGGCAAGTATATACAAGATCAGATGCCGGCCATTGTAGCGATCCAGCAGCCAATGAAATGCTGAGAAGGCGGAAAGCACTATTAACAAGCCTAGGCCTACCTTCATCGCAGTCGAACATCCGTTGGCTGTCCGGCCGAGGTTCGGCCTTGCCAACCACAATGGCGCACCCATCCAGGCTAGCGCTCCGGCCCCAGCCAGGCCACCGAGCACTTCGACCGGAGCGGAGGCCAAGATCGCCATCAGCCCGCCGCCCAGGGCGATCACGCCCCTATGTGCTGAGCGTGCCTTTATCCCCGATACAATCAACCATTCGTTGAATACAACAAGCATCACTGTGGCAGCGGCTATGCACAGCACCCGGGCTTCCAGCCACAGAATGCCCCCCACCGCCAAAGGGCCGATGACTAGGCATGTCCCCAGCCTCGGCAAGAAATCACGGCGCGACATGCGCTCCGGCGCTGCACAGAAGGCACCATGTACATGGGGGGTCTTATTCATTGACATCGCACCCGGTCAGCATATGAATGACGCGGCTCTCTCGGCCATCGTGGAATCCGCACTCGAACTCACAATCATCGGGGTTGTGCCAGGTGCCGAACATGAGATCCCAGATCGGGAGCCCATAGTTCTGGGCGTGATGGTCTATGCGGTGGTGCACTCGGTGCATTTCCGGTCGCTGGACGAAATACCCCAGCCAACGCGGCGAACGTAGATTGCAGTGGATGTAATAGTTGTAGAGACCGGAAAAAAGTGTGGCCCATGCGAAACCCGTCAAATCCAAACCCAGCACCAGCAGAGCCGCAGCCGCATGAAACGAAACGATGATGAAAAAATCGACCGGGTGCGCATAATTGGCGACCAGCACGTCGATATGCTTGGGGCTGTGATGTAGCTGATGCAGCCACCGCCACAGGAAATCCGAACTATGCTGTAGCCGATGCCACCAGTACTGGACGAAGTTACCCAGCAGGAAAGCGACGAAGCCAGCCAGCGGCGTGGGCACATAGTCCTGCAGCCGGAAGAGCGCATATTGGCCAAACCAGCGATTCACCGTGACCGCCGCCAGGCCCACCATTATCAGTTGCGCAAGGTTGATGACCGCCGCACGCTTGACCCATTGGCCGTCCCACGGCATTTTCTGAATAGGAAAGCAGAACTCTAGCGCGATCATCGCAGCGAACGCCGCAGTAAGCAGGGGGTAGACGGCATCTATCATGGGTGCGACTCCTCGTCGCTGCAGGCCTGGAGACGAGCGCTATCGATGACCCTGGATACGTGCCGATACCGCGCCCATCTCACGGCGGCCAGGACCTTCAGATAGCGATAGACCAGGCCTCGAACTTCCGCATGCGTGGGCGACACCGCGATCAGCACGGCGTCGCCTCGCTCTACATCGACATTCTCTTTCCAGAACCTGACCAAGCCGGACGTCGATGAGCCGGATTGCGTCAGCGGCCGCCCATACAGGCGTCCTGCGTAAGCGCCTTTGATGACAGAGGTGATTGGATCGTAAACGCGTCCCGGGGAAAGGCGGTTGGCCATCGCCTCCAGCACGCGGCGGCTGCGCGCGCGGTCCCGCGGCTGGGCCCCACGCAATCGAGGCGCCATCGCCTCTGGCAACACGGTGAACCCCAGGCGATAGACATTGGGGTTCTGCGTTCGAAATACGACCGACATCGGCCGACCGATGATCGGAAATGACTCTTTGAGCATCTCGAACACCAGCATTCCGCCGATGGTGAGTTGCCCGACTACCGGTCGAGCGGAAGGGCGCAAGTTGAGATTGTCAATGTAGAGAATTCGCTCACCAGCCTCGATGAAGTAGCGCGATGCCGCGAATCCACTGAGCACATCGCCATTGAATACCATCCAAAGTCCATGAACTCCTACGAAGTAGTCCGGACGCCCTCTCCAATGGAACGAGGTGTCGGCTTGATACAGCTCGTCGGTGACGCTTGCAAAAGCCTCCAGCAACATCACCTGCAGTGGCTTACTGAGTCGCTTAGCAGGGTTGATGACACGAGCCAACTGGTACCGTCCCCGCCCCGAAAATCGTATGCCCGCCGCAGCCAGTTGTTCCATTACCTCGACCATATTCAAAGAGCTCATCGATTATGTTTAGGAGCGCGAGGCGCCGACATGGCCGAAACCGCAGCCAGCATCCATTGGCGGGGCACGAACCGAGAAGAAAAGGCGAGCGCACGGTTGACCCAGCCGGGAATGTAGATAGCGCGGCCGGCGTGCATAGCGAGGTAGGCGCCTTCGGCAACCTTGCTCGCATCGTCAAGGCGCTTTCCTTTGATCAGGCCCGACTCCTCCATGCCCGCTGCGGCCGCGAAGCCCGTTCGCGTCGGCCCAGGACAGAAGGCCGTCACGCTTACTCCCGACCGACGCAACTCCCAACCCACGGCTTCCGACAGCCACAGCAGGTAGGCCTTGCTGCCGTAGTAGGCCGCCATGTACGGACCGGGCTGAAAGGCTGCGAGCGATGCCACGTTCATGATCCGCCCTTGGTTCTCGACCAGATCTGACAGGAACATCTTGCATAGCGCTGTAGGCACGAGAGTGTTCAGCCGCAGCATCGCCAACTCTTGTTCGAGCGAGCTTTCAGCAAACTTTCCGAAAACGCCGACACCGGCATTGTTGACGAGGTAGCTGATGCGGCTTCCGCTCGTCCTGACCTGGGCGAATATGCGCTCGGCGGCTCCCTCCAGCGTCAAGTCCTCCGCAAGCGTAATAGCGCGTACGCCTTTGCGCCTCGCGATCTCGGCCGTAGCTTCCAGCGAGGCCTTGTTGCGTCCCACCAGAATCAAATCGATTGCGTCGCGCGCGAAACATTCAGCCAAGGCGGCGCCTATGCCACCGGAGCCTCCGGTGATGAGCGCCATGGGCCGTGTACCGTTGGAATAGAAATTTTTCATTCGCTTCGCGTCAGGATGTCGGCGTCGATGCGAACTTCCGGATCCATCCACACTCGCCCTCGGAAATCAGCATGCTTGGCGAGCCTGAGCATCGCGAAATCATCGCTCGTGTCGCCGTAGGCGTAGATCTCTTCGTAGAGGCTGGTATCGATGGTTTCGCGAACCCGGCGCGCCTTCTCGTCCGCAACGCATTGATTGCCGGCGTAACTACCCGTCAGTCGTCCCTCCCGTACCTCCAGTCGCGAGCAGATCAGTTCCAAGCCATGGCGCTCGCACCAGGGCGCGAGATAGAGCTCAAGAGCGCCGGACACCACCACGACACGATCTCCGCGCGCCTTGTGCCACTCGATGCGGCTCATCACGTTGGGCCGTTGGAGTCCCAGCAGTACTTCATCGGCGAAGCGTCGGCCCAAGGCTTGGGCCCGGTCGACCGGCATACCCGCCAGCCCGATACGCACCGCGCTGCCACGCATTAGATTTCCGGACACCCGGCCAGTGCGGTAGCCAATGACCAGCGGCGCCAACAGGACCTTCCCCATCCCGAGTCGGACAGGAGGTACCGCAAAGTGAATGAAATCGGCGAACGTCTCCTTGGTGGTGATCGTTCCATCGAAATCGAAAAGCGCAAGGTTCATGGAACATCCTTCGATTGGCTAGCGAGCGCGTGCAACAGCAGCGCGGCAATCACGATATCGCCAGATACCATAAGCAACATCTGTGTAGAGACGCTCCCGGCAAGCCACAACCCTGCAAACGCCAAGAACGCCAATACTTTGGCCATCGCTGCAAACAACACGATCACAGCGGGCACCCTCCTCTGCAAGGCTAAAGCGAGATAGAGAAGTCCGAAGCTAAGCATGAATACCGCCGCCAGTGCCCGATACACCGCAGGCACAGCGGCAGGCACCCCCGCCAACGAAGCAGGCATGGATGCAGGAAAGCCGAACAACGCAATACCCGAGAGCGTGAACACGGCCGACATCAGGAAGATCAGGCACAGCGGTCCTGATACATGCAAATCTCTATGCATATAGATGCTCATCGTGGACCACCAATAGTGCGCATCACGCCGACCCGAAGCGCACCCACCAAGCTTCGCTGGACGGGTGTTTCGTCATTAAGGTACCCACTGGCTTCTAGGTACCGACGAAGGGCCGGCAGGCGATGCGCGGGCACGCTGGGAAACAAATGGTGGCAATGATGGAAGGTATAGCCCAGCAGCAGGAACTGCAGGATGGGCGAGGTGCAATCACGTGCATTGTCTCGCGGCGAGACGCCTGTGTCGGCGTGCTCGATATAGGGATGCAGGGTCCAATAGACCTGCCCCACCAACGCAGGCAAAGCCAAGGTGAAGATGAACGCCTCCGCATCGCGCACGAGCAGATATACCCACGCGGCGGTCACGATCCCAACGACGGACACGTTGAACCACGCGAACCGCCTCATCTCCAGTACGCTGAACGGAAATCCCCGCTCCAACGTCTCCGATCCATTTAGTAGCCTTGCAGTGTTGCGCATGCAGTACGCGCTAGTCAGCATCGGACCGATCGATTTGCTGGCCAAGCCCTGACGCTGGCCATACAACCCAAAATCTGGATCTTCATGGGTATTGGTCTTGGCGTGATGTCTCCAATGGTAGGCATTAAGCCCGACCGAGCAAAAAGTCGGCACGGCGGTGGACGCCACAATTCCCATGAGCATGCTCAGCTTGCGGCTTCTATTTAGGTTTCCGTGGAAGCCCTCATGTCCGAGCGAGCCAAGGAGAAACATCCCCATGCCGGCAGCGATGATCAGGAAGGCGTCGGCGGATAGGCGGAGCGGCAGCGGCCAGGCTTCGAAGTGGTAAACCCACAGGGCCAACTGGCTGCAACCGATCCAGATCAGAAGACCATGGACGATACTGTAGATCCCCATGAGGTTGCTGATACGGCGAAAGGACGCGGGAATTGCAGGTTTTTTCACGCTCAACCCTCAATTTCGGCCTTGGCCTTAGCGAGCGTTCGCGACTGCGAGTCCATGAACTCGACGATGCGGGAGGACAGCGCTTCGGCGTGCGTGAGAATGCTGTCGTGGCCGTGGTCGCAGGGCAGCTCCAGGCAGGTAGCCGCGGGCAGCAGCGTTGCCGGTTCGAACACGTCGGACGCGGGAAACAGCACGTCCGCCTCCAGCGCCACTAACAGGCATCGTGAGTTGATGCGCGTGAGAACTTCCGCTTTGGTGCCGCGCCCACGATATATGTTATGGCTGTCCATAATCCTGGTCAGCATCCAGTAACTGCACGCATCGAACCACCTCGCAAATTTTTCTCCTACCGCACGCTGGTAGGCGCTGGCGCGAAAAGCGCTGGAACGATTGTCGGCGTCTGCCTGCGTGGATGCGTAGAGAGCTGCATTTCGATACGAGAGCATCGCTATTGCGCGTGCCGCCGCAAGGCCTGCAGAGCCGGCGTTCGGTGCGTCGGTACCGAAAGTCGGATCGGCCTCCAGCGCCATTCGCTGGGCCTCGTTGAAGGCGATCGCCCAAGGCGACTGGCGATCGCTGGCGCCGATGATGCATGCATGCTCGAAGAGATCGGGCGCGCGAGCCATCCACTCGAACAACTGTTGACCGCCATACGACCCGCCGACGCCCAGTGCTATGCGGTCGATGTTCAGGTGGCGACGTAGGCAATCGAGCGCCGAAACGACATCGGCCATGGTGATTTGGGGAAATTTCAGACCCGCGTGGCAATGGTTGGGCCCGCCTCCGTTCGCCGGGCCCGTTGATCCATGGCAGGAGCCTAGCGTGTTGGCGCAGATGATGAAGTGGATTGACGGATCCAGTGCCTTTCCCGGACCCACCATATCCAGCCACCACTCCGTGACATCGGACGAACAAGTCAGAGGATGCAGGACCCAGACGATATTGTCCTGGGCCGCCGAAAGCCGGCCCAACGTCGTGTAGGTCAGACTGAATCCATCCAGATGATCGCCGCCTTCCAGCGTCAGACGATCGCCGCAATCCCAACGAACTGTCTGCGGCAGCGCATTGGACGCAAAATCCTGCGCATCGGCGCGCACGGCGAGCGCGGGCCTCATACGCAAGCCCCCAGCTTCCGCATGAGGTATTGCTTGGCGGTGATCGAGCCTCCTTGCTCGCCTTCCACCAAATGCCCGGTTTCGTGATCGGCCAGGATCCGCAGGATCGCCAACTGATTGGCCAAGGCCTCGGAGTAGTTCCGACTGATATGCGTCAGCCATCGCAGCACCGAGCTTGGGATGGTCACGGTACGCACCGGGCGGTTCAGGAGCGCGGCGTACAGTTGGGTGACGTCAGCCCAGGACAGAGACTCCGGTCCCCCTAGCGGGAAGATCTCTCTTGCTTCGCTGCGTTCCAACGCGGCCACCATGCACGCTGCCACATCTGAAATCGCGACGAAGGCGTGACGGCGGTTCTCTGGGCCCGGCACCACCGCCACGCCCCAGCGCTCGATCGAATCGCCACACACACGCCGCAACAGCCGCACCAACCCGCGCGTACGGTCAAGCGTCGCGTTCTGTTCCCCACGAAGCGGAATCCGGGACCCGATCAACGCGAAGTAATCGTCCATGAAAGGACCGCAACGGAGCACGCTGTAATTCAGGGTTGACTCGGCGAGCATCCGTTCCACCAAAGCCTTTGCGCGATAGGTCGAGCAACTGCGGCAGTGACCTTCCGTTAAAGGCGTCGCCAAAGACGCGTAGATGAAACGCCCCACGCCTGAGTCGGTGCATGCCCTGATCAGGTTGCGATATCCCTGCTCCTCATCGGCCGCAAAGGTGTCGCCTCTGCGCGGGAACACCACCGTTGCGGTCGCGATTACGGCGTCCACGCCCCGGCAAGCCGAACGTAGACTCGCCAGATTTTTCAGGTCGCCAACGACCCGCTCTACTCGAAGGGACTGAAGCTGCCCGACATGCGAGCCGGCCCTTACCATTGCCCGTACGCGGAAGCGCGATGAATCACACAGCTGGCGGGCGACTTCCGCCCCTAACTGTCCCGTTGCCCCGATGATCAGCACGCGCTTCATGCGACCAGGCTCTCTGCCACAGTCGAACACGGCGCACATGTGGCTGTTTCCGGCGCTCTCGAGATGAAGACCGTGGCCGGAAGACGACCGGCCCGTGGAGGCAAACGGTCGCTGGCCATGCCCACGCGAAGGAGGGCGATGGGCCGCGCATTTACCTCCAATCCGAATAGTTCGGCCACTTCAGCGCGGCCTTCCTGCGTCGAGATAGGGAAGTCGACGGGCTGAGCATGCAAGCCGTGCGCAGTAAGCTCCAGCCATACCCGCATGAGCGCGCGCCCTGCGTCCACTCGCCCGTTCGCGCTCCATTGTCCGGCCGCCACGAGCAGATAGTTACCGTGCCCGGTCATTTGGCGGATGGCGTTGCGCGTCATGAATGCCGGCAACCCTAGCGACATCGATATACTCAGCAGCCCTGGCGAGCGCCGCAGCATGCGCAAGGCCCATGCCTCCCATTTCGACAGGCCCAATGTCTGGAGCGTAAAGCCGGTGGGCCGCTCCGCGACCTCCGACGCGTCCAGGCGCATGTGTTCCAGCAGTTCGGTCACATAGTCCAGGCGGCTAAACAACGCCTTGGCATCCTTCTCGGCGAGGCGCTTGATCCGCACGGAGTCCACTTCGCGCAGGAGCGCATGCGCGCCTCGCTGCGAAGCCAGCTCGGCGCAGCTTGCGACTAAGCCGGCAGACAGAGGCACATGCAGCAATCTGCCCCGGTGCGTTACTCGCGCTTCGAGCAGCCCCCGCCCGCGCGCGTAGTTCCTGGGATCCATGCCATGGATCCGAAGGGTTCCTGCAATGTGGGCAGGGTCATGGAAGTCCTGGCTGTCGCTCGACGTCCACGAGACAACAGCTACCTGGGCGGCCGCCTCGACCGCGCAACCTAGGCTGTAAGCGATCGCGTTGGCGTCCGGGTCGACGACCGGTGTCCCGCGCCCCGGGTCCCAACGCAAGTGAAGCTTGTCGGGCTCCGACACCTCAAACACCCAAGGTTGGCAGTTGTGCGGCGACGGCGCCAGAATCATCGCCTCGACCAGGCGACGCGTGTTGTCTTCTTCGGTCGAAGCCTTTGGTTCCATGTGCGCTGCAGACTCGACCTTGGGTCGGCGGGAGGCCACAAAGGCGCGCCCGAGCTGCAGGGGAAAATTCACCCATTGTGCAATGCGGGCTGGAAGGGTGCGTGTCGAATCATGGACGTCAAACGCGACGACGTGCCGGACTTGGCGTCTCATCTCCAGATCCAAGATGCAGCGCGTAGCGAGCGCACCCATTGCCAGCACGCAATAGGTAACTTGCGGCCAGGGCTGGCCGGTCAGCATGCGGTCGCGGATGATGCCGAGAAAGTCGGAGGGAAAGTGCCGATAGCCCAGCCATTTCACGCATTCAGCTAGCCGTCCTTCGCGATGCGCCTGAGCGCTCGCGCGGCCGTAGAACGGCTTGGCTCTGCGGCGCCGATAGTCGAAGACATAGAGCGTCGCCTTGCCGCCGAAATCGAAGCCGGAAATGACCGGAATGCGACGCTGGCTGGCTATCTCGTGAAGTCGATACTTGACCCAAGGCGACGCGCCCGCATCGACGGCATCGAACACGCAGGTAACGCCTTCGAAGGCGGATTCGATGTTGCCTACCGTCAGGCCTTCAATGAGTACGCGTGTTTGGAAATATGGATTGATCGCCAACGCACGCTCGGCCAACACTTGCGCTTTGGGGCGGCCGATGTCGGTCAGCACGCAAGCTTGGCGGTTGAGGTTGGTATCGTCGAATACTTCGGGATCGGCCAGCACTGCCGCCGTGCCGCCCAACCGCGCGAAGGATTCGACGAGGCTTCCCCCGACGCTGCCGCAACCGGCCACCAGGATACGCGAGGCGCGCAACGCGGCCTGTTCCGCAGGCGAAATGATGTCAACGTTACGTGCCACATACGCTTCCAGGTCTCTGACGTTGGGCATGAAACCTTCGACGGTCCCGGCTGCGCACTCATGTTCGCTTATGAGCATGTTCACACCTCCAGCGTCCAAATCATGCCCACGCCAAGACGCGTCTTGCCGCAGGCGAATAGCCGATGAAGCCATTGATGTTCAGCCGCTGCGCAGCGCCGACGTAATCGGCAACGTGGACGGCATGGACGCGCGAAGCGGTGAACAAAAGCAGATCGCCCTGCTCGGGCAGGATGTCCATATAGTTCTGCCCGATCAGATCCTTTTGCTCGATCGGATAGCCCCCATCGTCAATGCCGCGCGCCTCCAGCCACTCGCGCGAAGGGACGAAATCGTAAAGCCTGATCCAGCTGCTGCCCTTGGGGGGATGTACCGCATACATGTTGACGCCGATCGGATGCCGTACGTCCGCGTATTCCAAGCGGGAGTTGGCTACCTGCGGCCAATCCGTGTGCGGTTTGAGGATGACTCCGGATTGGCTTCTGTCGTCCCACATGGCGGCGCGATACGCCGCCGCGGGGATGCCGTCAGCATATGCGACGCGAAAACGGAAGCCACTGTCCTCGACGGCGTCGAAGAACCGGCGATAGGCGTTGCCAGTCCCCTGGAACAGCAGCTCGCCATGCCAGCTGTTGCGAGCGAATTCGTCGACGACTCCGTCTACGCCTTTGAGGTATCCATTGCTGCCGACCATCATCGCCGGCACGCCATCTGTCCGCTTGTAGCGTCCGTGGCTAGAGCCGAAGTTGTCGATGATGCGCCGGCAGCTGCTCTCGTCCAAGAATGACTTCACCAGCAACGCTGGAATGTGCCCCGCAATCAGATCCGGCAGGAACATGGCGACGTGGTCCGCTGTCGTTTCGATCGCTTCAAAGCGGGCTATGTCCAGGCATGCGTCAGCCATGTCGCGCTCCTTGCGCAGAAGCGCCGCCCAGGAACTTCGAGATTAGGCCGGCGGTTTGCGCCGGACGTTCTAGCATTGCCATATGACCTACGCTTCTCCATTTTTCGACTTCGACTGTGGTGCCGGAAAGCGCCGCTTCCCATGCCTCGCAGGCCGAGGGGGCCACGATGCGGTCTTCGCTTCCCCATAGCAGATGCACAGGCGCCGATATCGCCTTCAATCCCGGTGCAGGCGAGGGGCTGGCGGCGTAGTCCGCGTACAGGCGCGAAATGCGTTCGAGACGGGCGACGTGACGCGCAAGCAGATGGCGTTTTACGCAACTCGGCACGCGCGGCGGCTGTGCCATGATTGCGCCCAGGAATTCGCCGTAGGCTGCTTCATTGTCGGCGAGGAAAGGGATCTTTCCCGCAGCGACGCGTTGATCGAGCCAGCTGGAACAACGACCACGCAGTCCTGCCGGGCTAATCAGCATCAACGCAGACACACGCGTCGGCCAACGCAAAGCCAGTTCGCAACCTAGCCATGCGCCCATCGAGTTTCCCACAGTGCAGACCTGCTCCAGGTCCAAATGTTCCAGCAATTCCAAGACGCGCTTCGATTGCGCCGCAATGCCGTAGTCCGCTTCCGGATCAAAGTCGCTTTCGCCATGGCCTGGCAGGTCCGGTACGATCAAGCGAAAGCGTGAGCTCAGATGGCGGGCAGCCGGCAGCCAGACCGTCAGGTCGCCGGTCAGACCATGTAGCAGGAGCAGCGCCGGACGACCGCGCTTGCCGGTGTCCGCGTAGCGGGTGACCCCATCGCTCAATCGCGCCTCGCGCAACCGAAGCGCCGCCGCGGCGATCAACGCGCGGGCGTAGCCCGCATACAGGATGCCACCGAACACATGCTTTGATGCAGCGGCGTCACGCGCGGCCGCATGCGGCGTAAAACTGGCGGTGGGCTCGCCCCTCACCATGACATCACCCCCAGCGCGAGCAAGAAAGGGGGCGTGATCAACATGATCAGCATATTGTCCATCCCTCGCGGCGAAAGCGCTTCGATCACCGTGGTTAATGCGGCGAAGGCGAGCGATACCGGAACGACCGGCATCCGCGCCTGTCCGCTGATTGTGAGCATTGCGGCGCAAACTGCGGCCGCCAGGACGAATACCGTGGTGGAGCCCGCCAGTGATTTGGTGTTCGTCCAACCCCAAACGATGTCATTGATCCTAAAGACGTTGGATCGTCCGAAACGAACCCCGATGGGCTCGGCCAATCCGTCGGCTATGGCCACTGTGAAGAAAGCCACTTTGACCAGAGTGAGCGGAAACAGCAGTGCCGAGACGGTGATGGCCACGTTCGACGTGATCATGGGCATGAGGAAGAAGAAACGGCTATGCGGCCCATCGCGCCGACGCAGGCTGTGTTCCGCCATGCCTGCCAGCAGAGGCACGCGGCTGTAGGCCGCAACGAAAGAAATCAGGATCAGTGCCAGTGACGAAGCCATCATCGACGGCAGCAGTTGGGCATCGGGAAGCACTGCGAGGCAAGGGCCTGAAATCAGCATGATCCCGACGTGATGCAGTTTTCGGGAGTAGCCGTCTTCTAGGAAGTATCGCGCACGCAGGAACGAGCACAGGTTGCCGAACAGGAAGGGGCCGACGAACAGGAACAAAGCAATTCGCCACCATACGATCTCCCTGAAAAATGCACCTGCGTAGACGTCCATGAAATCAGTTGCGCCCGTCAGTGAGGCTTGGCCGGCATGGCCAAGTCCTTGGAAACTCGCACGAACCCGCAAACCCCTGCAATCCGTCCAAGGCACCAGAGTCAATCGGTGCGAGATCCGGCCGCCGCTTTGGCTTGACGTGAACATGCATACGAACTAGTCAGCGCTCCGCCCTATCTCGTGGAAGGCGGCTAGCTCCAACTCACCTGCATTACAGCACGCTGTATCGTAATCTACAACAATACAAGTATTGCAATAGCCTCAGGGCAATAGGCCGGCGATAGGCAATCCCGCCGGTGTAGAGGCTGGCTTGGGCCTCACTAATCAAGCGACGGCTCAATTGCTATATGGCAATCCGTGGGATTTGGGAGACGAAGTAGGCGGTACCCGCGACCACCGCGGCTGCGAACAATAGGCAGCAGGCAAGGTCGATATTGTCTCCGCGGTTTTTGCTCATGACTAGCGCCCCTGTCTCTTAGGAAAAGTTCGCAAGCACTTTGGACTTCGCTTGCCGCGGCTCTTGGTCGCCGACGGCGCATCTTAATCTACGGCGCTCTATGTATAGTCCTCTACATGACGGTTACAAGCAAGGGTGTCCGCTCAAAGCGCCACTCGTCAGTCTAGGCCCGATTCTTTCGAGCGCCGCGAGGCAGAAGCGGACGGCCGCTCATGGATTCGTATTGCTTGACGTAATCCATCAGCACAGAGTCTGTGATCGAAAAGATGGTCTTACCTTCTAGCGCGGCCACGACACGCAGCAACTCCTGAAGCTGCTTGCGCACCCTGATGGTTGTCTGTTCCTCAGTGGGAACGCTTCCGCCGTCAGGTGTAGGCGAAGAATTGGCACGCATACTAGGACCTCAGCTTTGAACGGATGGACCATCCGTGGAAGACAGATCCAGCAAATTTCCTATGCGCTGGTGCAGATCTGCTCGAATGTCGCCGATGGCCGAGAAGATGCCGTCGGCCGTGGTGCCTTCCTCTCGCAAACTCACCGCCTCTTGCCAGACACTGCGTTTAGGCAATCGAGAGATTGCCAACTCCAGTGCCGTGAGGGCATCTTGCGGCGTCGCATGAACTCGGCAGTCAAGCAGCTCTTCTTCCATCGGTGCACCGTCGCCTGCGACTAGGCAACCAACACGCGCTTGCCAATCCATGCGCACCGCGTCCAAGGCGGCGAAAACGCCGAACACAGAAGTTCCGTCGCCTCGGCGCAGAACCGCCGTACTCCATTGTGATGCCCTGGGCAGGCTAATGATGGCTAGGCGGTGGGCAGCAATCTGGTCTTCAGTAGTAGAAATCGTTGGCATCCATTCAGATCTACAATGTGCACTAGGAGATTTGTAGAATACTGTAACTCTTCGCCGTCAACCCTGCAAGGATGCCAATCTCACCTTACGCTCAGTGCCTGGCAAGTACCGTGTTGGGGGCGGGCGCGATCGTCGGCTGGTGGCATACCCGCCGCGCGCTAGCGACGCTCCGGGCCAAACAGGCAGCGGACGAAACGCAGCGTGGGCGCGTTATTCGTCGCCTTGACCATGAGATTCTCAATCCGCTGGAAACCATCTGCGGAACCGTCGAGCTCATGTTGCATGGCGGCGACACTACGGCGGCCGATCGTAGCCATCTGCTTGCGATACAGCAGGCCTCAAACACCCTATTGGCGGTCGTGCGCAACGCGGGGACATGGCTTAATCCACCTGCGTCGGCAGTCGGGGAGAGCTTCGATCTGCATGAGGCCTTGGAGGCCATCATGGCGCCCAGGTTCTCACGCGCAATCGCAAAACGCCTCCATTTCGAGTTGCATATCGAACCGTGCTCGCCACGAATCGTCGAAGCCGACGCAGAACTTTTGGCGCATTGCCTTGGGAATGTGCTGGACCATTGCCTGGCCCTCACGGATCACGGGCATGTGGAAGTGACGCTGCATTCAGCCTCCAACGAGAATGTGAGTCTCACCATCAGCAACACCGGACCGCCATTCTCGCCCCAAGCCCAGTTGTTTGAGCCTTTCGGGCTCTCGGGGCACACGCGAGAGGGCAATCCTCCTGGAACGGGACTGAATCTGCATGTTGCCCGACTGATCGCGAGGGCTTTGGGAGGCGAATTGGATTGCTTAACCCGTGCCCCCATGGGAACCGGGTTCTCGCTGCGCTTTCCGGCGATCGTTCAATCGCGTGCGGGCTCCGCCCTTCCCACCGGCAATGTAGTTCCGCACAACGACCTTTACGCAAAGCATCGTGCGCAGGTCACATCGAAGCGGCTCTTGGTGGTGGAGGATCAGGCCAGCAACGCCCACGTCATCGCCTCCACACTGAAACGCGGCGGACACGACGTGGCGATCGCGAGCGACGGCAACGCGGCCCTGGCGCAATTGGGTGCTGAAGAACCGTTTGACGTCGTGATCATCGATCTCGGCTTGCCCGACATTGGCGGGCTGGATGTTATCAAGCTCAGTCGCTTCCATAGCGCGGTCCGCAAGCACGACGTGCCGTTCATTGTCCTGACGGGCGAAACCTCGGAAAGAGTTCGCCAAGACTGTTTCGCGGCGGGCGCCTGGACCTTTTTGAAGAAGCCCATGTCTTCCCAACGCTTGCTGGATGCCGTCGCGTTGGTTTGCGAACGCGCTGAGCATCTCGCCGATTCGAACAGGATTCAACCCGGCGACATCAGCCTGAATGCCGCCCACCGGGCGCTGTTGAGCTTAGACCCCCCTCAGGCATTGTCCGAGAATTTTCGCGACATGCTGAACTACCAGCGAGACATCGAGAAGGCGGCGCAATGCGACGACTGGGATGCTGTCTTGCGCCGAGTGCGCGCGGTGCACGGGGCGGCGCATCTCATTGGGGCCGACCGTGTGTCGGCGGTATGCCTGTGGATAAGCAGCACGCCGAAACCGGCCCTTCAGGCAGTCTGGCCGGCGCTGCAGCGCCACCTTAGCGGCAGCATCGACGACGCTTGGCGGGCAGTGTCGAAGCTTTTGGATCAAGGGGCCGAAGAAGATTGAGTTGCGAGCCTCCCATCGGAAAAGAAGTCGATGGTGTCGCTCAATACCTGTGCAGCCGCCGGTGAGCGCCAGGGAGAGCCCACCACATGTGCTCCGTTGCCATAGGCGCAAGCACGCTTGAGCTCCGATGGCGTACCTAAAGCATCGTACAAAGCGAGCATGGCCGGGACCGATGCAGTTTTATCTTGATGTTCGCCATCCTGGTAGTAGTAGGCCAGGAAGAAAGGCGCACGTACTTGCGCCGCGGTAGCCGGTGTCATCCAATCGCTGAACAAAGCTCGTAGTGCTCGATACCCGTCGGGATGCATGGAATCCGACCAGTAGCGCAACTGAGCTTCGCTTCGCGGACGTGGATCGCGCAATACGACTTCACTGGCGCATAGCCGGTCGAGCTCGGCAGGGTCGTAAGCACGGGCCCCCAAAGACCACGCCGCCACACCCGCCACCTGCTCGGGGAACCGGGCAGCGAGTATGAAGGCCAGGCTAGCGCCGAGCGAGGTGCCCACCAGAATCGTGCGTTCGCCCATCGCACAACCCACCGCAAGGGCCGACCGAGCGCAACTTATCCAATCTTCGGCTTTGATGCCCCGCAGGGCATCGTCGGTCCTCAAACCATGGCCTGGCAAACGCGGTATATAGGCGTTCGCCCCTAGGGCCATCGCCAGTCGCTCGGGCGCGTCCCCGCATTCACCCGGGCTTGCGGTCAAGCCGTGCAAATAGACCAAGGACCATCGGGTCCGGCGCTTTTCGTCGCCCGCCCAATGCATTCGTGCGGCGTTTCCGGATTTTAGCTCGCTGGCATCGGCCTCCGAGCCGGATACGAAATCGGCCACCATCTCCGGATCGCCCGGAACCTTAGGAAGCGAATCGCTGCCCCGTGTCGTCATCGCTGGATCGCAGGGTAAGTGAACAGGGAAAAATGGACGAGATTGAGCACCGAGTGCGCGAGGACCGCGGCCTGAAGCCCGCCCCGCTTGTACGCGATCCCATATCCCAACCCCGCGAGCACGGCCACCGCTGCGTAAGCCAGCCCCCCACTCCAATGGCTTATTCCGAACAAGACTGCCGAGACCCATAGCGCCGCGACTGCACCGTAACGCCAGTCTTCCCAGAGCCGCTCTAGGCCAGATTGAATGAACCCGCGGAAAAAAAGCTCCTCCCCGAGGCTTACCAACACCAGATTGTTGATCACCCAGATCCAAGCGCCCGGCGGCCATTTTGGATCCCATTCCACCAGACCCAGAACCCAGCCGCTGAAGATGCACGTGGTTGCCGTAATCAGGCCCACCGCTAGACCGTTCCACAAACTTTGCTGGCAGTTGCGCGACCAAGTCACTCGTTTCCACGCATACACGACCCAGGCGATGATCAACGCCTTGTCTAGGTTCAAATACATTCGATAGCGCGCTGCCGCAGCCGACACTTGAGCGTCAAACACCAGAGGGTTGCGGAACCCAGGAATTATATGAGCGCGCAAGGCGGTCGCGGCCAGGAGGAATAGCAATACGCCTGCAGCTTTGATGGCCGCAGGCCTGCGCTCTGGCACCGCGATGCCCGCGAGTCCCAAGACCGGTATAGCAGCCAACGCGGACCAATCCATCTGGTCTACGGCCAATGCGGCAAGATAGCCCATGGCAAACAGCCAAAATCCAGCCTTGAGCCATCGCCCATCCAGAATGAGCAACAAGGCAGGAAAGATCAGTAGCCAAGGCAACGCGATTACAATCAATGTTTATTCCCTACAGGCGTCCTGGTCGGCAGACATGGCGGCGGCATGACTAGATTTGCTGCGCCGCATCGTATTCGGGCTGCCCCTCGATCCAGGAAAGCGCCCGGTTTATTTCGCGATCGAGCTGTTCCATGCTCACGGCGAAGTCCTGACCCGCCACTGTCTGGATCTCGACCTTCGCGGCCCATTCGGCCGCTTCCCGCATACCGAGTGCACCGAACTCGTTGCGCAGTGCATGCAGGTGATATGCGGCTTGCTGGCCCGCGCCGCTCGCCAGTGCGCGCTTAACACCTTCCAACCCTTCGCAGAGTCCCTCGCGCACGTGCCGCAACAGCACGCCGACCGAAGCACGGTCGCTCACTTGGCGGATCTCGTCAAGCGGGGCCAGCCCGGCGGACACCATGCGGGAACCGCTCGACATGCCGCTCACGCGCATCAGCGCATCCAAGAGCTGCTTGGCGGAAACGGGCTTACTGACGAAGGCCTCCGCACCCTTGGCAATGACCAGTGACGCGGCATCAGGATCGGCATCCGCGCTCAGAACGATGATTGGGGCTTTCCGGGGCATCGGATGGCGTGCCAGTTCATCAAGCACGTCCCAGCCAGACATGTTGGGCATGTGCAAGTCGAGAAACACCATATCAAAATCGCGTTCGCGCATCGCCGCGAGGCCGCTCGGGCCGTCGCTGGCCGCAACCACCCGATGGCCCGCGCCTGCGAGCAGACGGCGCATGATGTCGACGTTGGCGATATGGTCGTCGATTACAAGGCAGCTCATAGATACAACGCGGGAACGATGATCTACGAGCAAATCGGCAATAGACCGTATATCGGCAGGCGGCTCATCGGGAGCTACGGGTAGCTTGACGCGCCATGTGAAGATCGAGCCACCGCCGGGGTTGTCTCGTATGTCCAACGAACCCCCGAGCCTCTCGGTGATGTTGCGGACGATGAATAGGCCCAGCCCGACGCCACCGTGCGTGCGGGTCTCTCCGCTGCTAACCTGATAGAAAGCGTCGAATATTCTTCTCTTTTCATGATCCGGAATGCCGATTCCGGTGTCAGTTACGGTACACACCAGTTCCACGTCTTTTTCATCGGCCACCGTTTCTGCGAACAGATCGACGATGACCTGGCCATCGGATGGCGTGTACTTGATCGCATTCGCCGTCAGGTTGCTCAGTACCTGTTCGATGCGGCCCTGATCGCCATAGATATATCGCGGTACGCCATCGGCGACGTTGACCTGAAATGTGATACCACGCTTCACGGCATCCGGCGCGTTCACGTCACGGACCGTGCCCATCAGCACATGGGTGTCAATGCTCTCGAGATTTAGCTTGATTCCTCCAGCGTTGTGCTTGGTAATGTCCAGAACGCTGTTGACCCGCCGCGACAGGACCTTCGCGTTGGTTTCGCTCAAATCGATCAGGGTGCGCTGATTGTGATCCATTCCATTACGGTCGATCATGGCGATGGCGTTGTTGATCACATTCAATGGCGTCCTTAACTCGTGCGACATGGCTCCAACGAAGCGGTTTTGGGCGTCCATTGCTTCTATCGCTTGCAGCGAAATTTCGCGAACCGCCGAAAAGATACGGCCGGTGAGCAGCGGCAGACCTACCGTTAGAACAATCGCATAGACTAGATAAGCGGGCCGGCTGAGCCAATAACCAGAAGGTGCCGACCAAAGGAGCACGATCAGAGAGGCGGCAATCCCCACCTTAAACCACCTTTGGCTGTATTGCGCACCGATCATGATCGCAAGGAACGGCAGGACCGCCTCGAGCGTTATCAATAGTAAGAAGGCGTGCTTAGTCAGGATCGCGATAACTAGGTAATTGGCGATCGTTCCCGCCACATTCATCCAACCTCGCATTCGGACAAGGCCCAGGCGAATGGCGAGCCACCATATTGCGCTAATCAGAAAAAGGCCGAGCGCCCACCGGTAAACGCGCAGCGCATCTTCAACCAAGACCGGCTGCGGCCCATAAAATCGCCAAGCCAAAACCCACAGAACAACCAGACCGAGCACGCCTGCGCGCAATGCAGCGACACGACTCTCGCCAAGCGACTCCACGACGCGCTCCATAGTTTCACTGCGCAACCTTTTTGTAAGATCAGCTAGCGACAAGGTGTCGCTAAGGCCCTCCTTTCCGTCTGCATTCTGCTTTCCTTGACTCATGTATTCCTCCACTTCCAGCTCTGGATATTGCTCACAACGACGGTCCGCATACTATGCGATTCCGAATCGAGTTGCGCCTCGACTTCCCTGTTGGGAAAATTCCTAGGGGTGTTGCCGTTTCCCGACTAGGCCGCGTTGAATCTGGCGAACTGTCAGATGGTGTTGCGTGGCGCAGCTCATGACTAGCCGTAAGGTCAAGCCGCGTGGCGCCGGCTGGCGGCTTGCCAGACCAACTCTCCGGGTCGTGAATCAAATGTGTTATTTACAACAGTGAATGCCGCGCTGTCCCGCTTACAGGACCATCATCGACAGTCCCTCGCCTTCCTATGGCAGATTGCACCCCTACCCCGGCTTTGCTTTCAGATCAATCCTGCAGCGTTCGATATCGGCTGGCCAGCTTCTGTCGTCAACCGAAAAACAACTTCAACACGCATGCAATAGCCACAGGAATGTTTTCTGTACGCGGGGAGTTTCTGCTGATGGTCTGTATCGCTGCCTGTCGCGCCCCCTGCCCTCAACTGAGGGCCAAGGTTCCGGCCATAGCGCAGCAGTCGGTCTGTTTTCATATACAGGACGCACTTCGCACGGTCACACTTCGCACACGCCCACAACGACAACAAGATCACCTGCCGCTCGCCAGCCCGCTGGATTCCTCCGCACTCTGACCAAAAATGAAGTACGTCTTAGCCCTAAGAAGGATTCACCGGAAACAATGCCGCCATGCAGCTCAGACCATCAAGTTGGCAAAATGGGTTGAGCCAAATTCATGCTATTCGAGAAATCCAATCAAAACGCGCCGCAGCCAGATCTGTGACGGCTACGAAGTTCAGGTGGTTGTCGATGCCTGCGCTTCGCCTACCCAGTTCGCCGATGAAGTCGCTCCCGGCTGCTTGGAAAAGACCGCACAACGCTGACGAGCACCAATCAGGTGCATGAAGCCCAGGCGGCCGGGAGAATCGATCGGCCACGCCGGACGCGCCTTCTTCCTTGACCGCTTCAGCCATTTGTAGGCAGTGCGCGCACTGACGCCGGCCGCATGGGCGGCCTCCTCGACCCGCAACCTCTACATGAGGATGCGATCGATAAGAAAGGCTCGACCGCGAGGCGTCAAACGGGCATGCTTATACAGGTTCATCCGGGGCTCCTGAGGTGTTGTTTGGGTCGCACCTACAGAATTCCGGGATCGCCCCGGATGAATAACCTACTGAGACACACAGCTAGCGCATGGCGCAATGGGACACCGGCCGCGCAGGGTGTCGCCCGGACGCGCCGACCTGCACGTCGTCCGGCCTTGAGGCCGGACGGCGTCGGGGCCGTGCACATCGCGCCGTGCGCGCCGCTCCGACGCCGTGATGCACTGCCGCACCCATGTCGCGAGGCCGCCAACGCCATTGCATCGGAACTGTGACTGCCTGTGCAGTTCGGCCATCTCGATGGCCAATCGCTCCGCCACCGATTGACCCGGGCCCGACGCGTGCGCAGGGTCTAGGCACGATCGAACGCAGGAGGCGGTCGCATGCCACGTCGCATGCCATGGATCTGGTTGGGCCTGCTGGGCGCCTGCGCGCTGGTGGCAGTGCTTGCCTGGCAGAACCGCGAACTGCGCGAGGAACGGCGCTGGTTCGTCACCCGCACCACCGAGCCGTACCTGGGCATGTACGTGCCGCAGGTCCCGGCGACCACGCTCGACGGTGCCGCGCACGTGCTCGGCGCGCCGTCCGGCGCGTTCCAGGTGCTGTACTTCTTCACCCCGACCTGCCCGTACTCGCGGCGCTCGCTGCCGCGCGTGGCCGAGGCCGCGCGGCGCATCGCCGAGGCGCACGGGCCAAACGTCGAGGTACTGGGCGTGTGCCACTGCACGCCGGCACAGGCGCGCGCCTATGCGGACACCCATCGCCTGCCGTTTGCGGTGACCACGCTGACCGACCGGCGCCACGTGATGCTGTTCCGCGCGCGCAACGTGCCCGCGCTGCTCGCGCTCGATCGCGACGGCAGGGTGCGCTACGCGCGCGTGGGCACCTTCGATACCAAGGAGCGGATGCAGGACCTTCTGGCCGCGCTGCAACGCAGGGACGCGTCGCCAGCCCTGGCCACTGTCGAGGAGCGATGACATGACACGGTACTGGAAGACGATGCGCAACGCCGCGGCTGCTGCCCTGTTCGTGGGCTGCATGGGCTTCGGTGCGATGCAGGCAATGGCCGACGACGGCGAGGACCGCGAGGCCTCGTGCAGCGCGTGGGCCTGCGCGCAGGAATGTGCGCCGTTCGGCGGACAGCTGGGGCCCGGCGGGCCCGGCCAGCCGCTGCAGTGCTACTGCTGCGGCTGAGTGCGGACATGCCCGGTGCCGGCCAGTGCCGGCCCGGGCACGCGCCGCGGTCGCGCGGACTCAGTCGCGCAGTTCGATCACGTCGAAATCGACCACCGGATCGACGTCCGCGTCGTAATCGACATCGTCGCGCTCGAAGCCGAACAGCTTCAGGAACTCGTGCTTGTAGCCGGCGTAATCGGTCAGCGCGGTCAGGTTCTCGGTCGTGACCTGGGGCCACAGCGCCTTGCACTGCGCCTGCACGTCATCGCGCAACTCCCAGTCGTCCAGACGCAGGCGATGCGCCTCGTCGAGCTCGGCCGTCGCGCCGTCGGCGCGGTACATGCGCTCCCGGAACAGCCGGTCGAGTTGGTCGAGGGTGCCCTCGTGCAGGCCAAGTGCCTTCATGACCTTGAAGACGATCGCGATGTACAGCGGCAACACCGGGATCGCGGCGCTGGCCTGGGTGACCACCGACTTGAGCACGGCGACGTTGGCGCTGCCGCCGGTCGGCTCGAGCTGCGCATCGAGCCGGCGCGCGGTCGCGTCGAGGTCGGCCTTGGCCCGGCCCAGCGCACCGTGCCAGTAGATCGGCCAGGTGATCTCGGTGCCGATGTAGCTGAAGGCGACGGTCTTCGCGCCGTCGGCGAGCACCCCGGCGTCGCGCAGCGCGTCGATCCACAGCTGCCAGTCCTGACCGCCCATGACGGTCACGGTGTCCTCGATCTCCTGCTCGGTCGCCGGCTCGACGGTCGCCTGGATCACCTGGTCCTTGTTGGTGTCGATCGCGGTCGAGGTGTAGGCCTCGCCGATCGGCTTGAGCGCCGAGCGCTTGAGCTCGCCGGTGTCGGGCAGCTTGCGCACCGGCGAGGCGAGCGAATAGATCACCAGGTCCACCTGCCCGCCCATTTCGTCGCGGATCAACGCGATCGCCTGTTCGCGCGCGGCGTCGGAGAATGCGTCGCCATTGATCGAACGGCTGTAGAGACCGGCTTGCTTGGCGGCCTTGTCGAACGCCGCGGCGTTGTACCAACCGGCGGTGCCGGGCTTTTTCTCGGTGCCCGGCTTCTCGAAGAACACGCCGAGCGTGTCGGCGCCGAAGCCGAAGGCCGCACTGATGCGCGCCGCCAGCCCGTAGCCGCTCGACGCACCGATCACCAGCACCTTCTTCGGGCCGTCGTTGCGCACGCCCCGCGCGCGCGTGGCCTCGATCTGGTCGCGCACGTTGTGGGCGCATCCGGTGGGGTGCGTGGTGGTGCAGATGAAGCCGCGGACCTTGGGATGGATGATCACTGTGCTGCCCGGTTGTCGTGGAAATCGGACGCCAGTTTAAGGCGTGCCGCGGCCCCGGTCCCGTACGGGGGGCAATGGTCTGCGGCGGCGCGCGCGCCTGCATCGCGACGCGGCGATTGACAGCACGCCGGTCGCCAGCTGAACTGGGCGCCCCGGGCGCGCCTGTGCCCTGCTGCGGACCCCACTGCCGATGTCTTCGCGCTGGCTCGATTCCCCGACCCGATATGGCCTGATCACCCGTCTGCTGCACTGGAGCATGGCTGCCCTGTTCGCGTGGCAGTTCGCCGGCATGGGCGTGAAACTGGCGCTCGGCCGCCACGCGTTGACGGCTTTCATGGTCGGCACCCACAAACCGGTCGGCACGCTGCTGATGCTGCTGATCCTCGCGCGTGGCGTCTGGGGACTGTCGCAATGGCGCCGCCGGCCGCCACACCCGCCGACTTGGGTCGGCCGCGCCGCGTTGGCAGGCCATGCGGCGCTGTATGCGCTGATGGCCTGGGTGCCGACGGTCGCGCTGCTGCGCGAGTACGGCTCGGGCAAGGGCTTCGCGCCGTGGGGCATCCCGTTGTTCCCCGCCACCGGCGTCGAGCAGGCGACGTTGATGGCGCCGGCGAACCTGTCGCACGGCGTGCTCGCCTGGACGCTGCTGGCCCTGGTTGTCGGCCACGTGCTGATGGTCGCGGTGCACCACCTGTTCTGGCGCGACACCACGCTCGCGCGGATGGCCGGCCGGCTGTAGCGCGGACGGCGCCGCCCCCCGCCCCCAACCCGGTCCGCGATGCGGACCGACCTCCCCCGCCAGGCGGGGGAGGTGGTTCCCATTGCTGCGAGAGATGACGCGGCGTCAAGCCGCCGCTGCGTGGTGCACACCAGCGACTGCGCGTCCCGATGGATCGGCGGCGTTCGCGAATGCGGCGTCCCAGGCGATCGCGGCCGGCGACGAACACGCGATCGACTTGCCGCCGGGCACGGTCGCCGCCGCGGCCGGCGTCGGGAACGCCTGTTCGAACAGGCTGCGATACAGATACGCCTCCTTGGTCTGCGGCGGTGCGTGCGGGAAGCGGCTCGCCGCGGCCGCCAGTTCGCGATCGCTGACCTGGGCCTCGGCGTGCGCCTTGAGGCCGTCGATCCAGCCATACCCCACGCCGTCGCTGAACTGCTCCTTCTGCCGCCACAGGATCTCGTCGGGCAATGCGCCGTCGAACGCAGCCCGCAACAGGCCTTTCTCCATGCGCTGATAACCGTCGCTGCTGCGGTCGATCATCTTGTGCGCGGCGTCGATGTCCATCGCCACGTCCAGGAACGCGCGGTCGAGGAACGGCACGCGCGGCTCGACCCCCCAGGCCATCATCGCCTTGTTCGCACGCAGGCAGTCGTAGCCGTGCAGCGCGTCGAGCTTGCGCACCAGCTCTTCGTGGAACTGACGTGCGTCGGGCGCCTTGTGGAAGTACAGGTAGCCGCCGAAGATCTCGTCGCTGCCCTCGCCCGACAGCACCATTTTCACGCCCATTGCCTTGATCCTGCGCGCGAGCAGGAACATCGGGGTGGACGCGCGGATCGTGGTCACGTCGAAGGTCTCGATGTGCCGGATGACGTCCGGCAATGCGTCGAGGCCTTCCTCGAACGTGTATTCGAACCCGTGGTGTACGGTGCCCAGCGCCTCGGCCGCGACCGCCGCGGCGGCGAGGTCCGGCGAACCGGCCAGGCCGATCGCGAACGAATGCAGCCGCGGCCACCAGGCCTCGCTGCGATCGCCGTCCTCGATGCGATGGCGCGCATAGCGCGCCGCGACCGCGGCGACCAGCGATGAATCCAGACCGCCCGACAGCAGCACGCCATAGGGCACGTCGGTCATCAGCTGCCGGTGCACGGCGGCCTCGAAGGCCTCGCGCAGCGCCGGCAACGACGGTGCATGCCCGGCCACCGCATCGTGGTCGCGCCAGGGCCGCGCGTAGTAGCGCGTCAGCGCGCCGGTCGCGCTGTCGTACCAATGGCCGGGCGGAAACTGCGCGACATCGGCGCAGCTGTCGACCAGCGCCTTCATCTCCGAGGCCACGCGCAGCCGGCCCTCGCGGTCGTGCCCCCAGTACAGCGGCACCACGCCGATCGGGTCGCGGGCGATGATCGCGCGGCCCGACGTGCGGTCCCACAGCGCGAACGCGAAGATGCCGTTGAGCTGCTCGAGCCATGTCGCCGGCCCGGTGGCGTCGTCTGCATGCTCGCGATACAGCGCGTTGATCACCTCGCAGTCGGACGCGGTCGTGAACGCATAGGGCACACGCAGGTCCGCCCGCAGCGCCTGGTGGTTGTAGATCTCGCCGTTGATCGCCAGCACCAGCGCGCCGTCGGCCGAGCGCAGCGGCTGGGCGCCGCCGGCCGGATCGACGATCGCCAGGCGCTCGTGCACGAGGATCGCGCGGTCGTCGGCGTGGACGCCGCTCCAGTCGGGGCCGCGGTGGCGCTGACGTTGCGAACAGGCGAGCGCCTGGCGGCGCAGGGAGGCGATGTCGTCGCCAGGCTGCAGGCCGAAAATGCCGAAGATCGAACACATGGTGGGGCTCCTTTGAAGTGGAGCCGCGCGCGGGCCACAAAAAAACCCGCATCGCGGCCGATGCGGGTGGTGTGTCCTGGTGCTTGCGCGTGTTGCCTTATCCTCGCGCCCGCTCCCACACCCGCCTCGGCCGCGCACGATTATTCGTGCGCGGGGCGTTGCGGTTGGTATTGCGGGCGGACAAGCGCGACATGGGATCGACCCTAACCGGTGCGCGCGCACTGCGCAACGGTTGCGTACGCAACCGCCCGCCCCGGGGTCAGGCCGGGCGGGCCGGCGCTGCGTCGACCGGCGGCTGCGCATCGCGCGCGGCCTGCTCGGCCAGCGCCCGATCGGGATCGACCAGTTGCGGATTGTCGAGCACCGCCGCCAGCCGCTCGCGGTCGAGCTGGCCGGTCCAGCGCGCGATCACCAGGGTGCCGATGCCATTGCCGGTCAGGTTGGTCAGCGCGCGGCCTTCGGACATGAAACGGTCGATGCCGACAATCAACGCGATGCCCGCCAGCGGAATCACGCTTTCGAACGCGGCCAGCGACGCGGCGAGCGTCACCAGCCCGGCGCCCGATACGCCCGCCGCGCCGTTGGAAGAGATCAGCATGAACACCAGCAGCGCGATCTGGGTGCCGATCGGCACCTCGATCCCGAACGCCTGCGCGATGAAGATCGCGCCCATCGCCATGTAGATCGCGGTGCCGTCGAGGTTGAAGGAGTATCCGGTGGGAATCGTCAGGCCGACCACCGACTTGGGCACGCCGGCCGCCTCGAGCTTGGCCAGCATGCGCGGCAGCACGGTTTCCGACGACGAGGTGCCGAGCACGATCAGCAATTCGTCGCGGATCATGCGGATGTACTTGAACACGCTGAAGCCCGACCACCAGCAGATCGGCCCGAGCACCAGGAGCAGGAACAGCAGGCAGGTCAGCCAGAAGCTGAGCATGAAGTAGCCGAGCGAGCCGAGGATCGCGCCGCCGTACTCGCCGATCGTGAACGCCATGCCGCCCATCGCACCCAGCGGCGCGAACCACATCACGATCTTGATCACGCCGAACATGACCTGGGCGATCGTGTCGAGCGCGGCGACTGCCGGCTTGCCGCGCTCGCCCAGCATCGTGATCGCACAGGCGACCAGGATCGCCATCACCAGCACCTGGATCAGCTGGCCCTCGACGAAGGCCGCGAAGAACGAACTGGGCACCAGATGCAGCAGAAAGCCGGTGATGCCGTCGCCGGCCGCTGCACCGGCGCTGGCGAGCGTGCCCTGCGCGGCCGACGCGTCGAAAGTCTCGATGTCCAGCCCAAGGTTGCGGCCAGGTCCGAGCAGGTTGACCACGACCAGGCCGATGCCCAGCGCGAATACCGTGGTGACGTTGAAATAAACCACGGTCTTGAGCGCCAGCCCGCCGGCCTTGGCGAGATTGCCCAGGCCCGCGATGCCGACGGCGACGGTGGCGAAGATCGTCGGCGCGATGACGACCTTGACCAGTTTGATGAACAGGTCGGCCAGCCATTTCATCTGCGCGCCGACCTGCGGCGCGGCCAGGCCGATGACGATGCCGGCCGCGATGCCCAGCAGCACCCAGAAATAGAGGTGGTGCCACAGCGGCTTGCGGGGGCGGACGGAAGGGCGGTGGGTCGCGTCGGGCGCGATCGGCGGTGTGGTGTCGGTCGGCATGGGTCGAGCCTGCCAGACCGCGTCGCCCGGCGCGGTCATACATTCGAACTAGACCGCGCAGTCAGGACCGGCGTGCGAGCGTGTTGCGGGCCCGCCATCGAGGGACATCGCAGCGCATGCGGGCCCAGCGCGCTACCCTGTGCGCCGCCCGTCTTCGCCCCGCCGCATGTCCCCCGCTCCCGATCTCGTCGAACGCCTCGATCGCCTGCTGCCACAGACCCAGTGCGGCCAGTGCGGTTTCGATGGTTGCCGCCCCTATGCCGAGGCGATGGCGCGTGGCGAAGCCGACATCGACCGGTGTCCGCCGGGCGGCGATGCCGGCGCGCGCGCGCTGGCGACGCTGCTCGGCGTGCCGGTGCGGCCGTTCGACCGCAGCCGCGGCCCGCACCATCCGCGCCCGCCGGTCGCGCTGGTCGTCGAAGCGGACTGCATCGGCTGCACCAAATGCATCCAGGCCTGCCCGGTCGACGCGATCGTGGGCGCCTCCAAGCTGATGCATACCGTGATCGAACCGCTGTGCACCGGGTGCGAGCTGTGCGTGCCGGCCTGCCCGGTCGACTGCATCGTCATGGTCGAGGCGGCCTGAGGCCCGATCGCGATGGTTGGGGCGGCCTCGGGCCGCCAGGTTCAACGTCCCGGCGTGGCCGGGTCGCGCGCAGGCGGGTCGGGCTGCGGCGGCGGCGCGTCGTCTGCATCGATCGACGGCAGCGGCGCTTCGTCCTTGGGCGCCGTCACCGGCGATGGTGCAGGCATGCGCTCTTCGGGCACCGGCGCGGCGCCGTCGCCGATCTCGATCGCCGGCGGCGGCGCGCACGCACTGCAGATGCGCTCGACCTCGTAGCCCTTGGCGGCCAGTTTCTCGACCACGCCGTCCTCGCCCAGCAAGTGCAGCGTGCCGACGACGACCAGGATCTCGCCGTCCTGCTGCAGCATCTGCTCGAGCTTGGGCAACCAGGCATCGTTGCGCTCGGTGTTGATCCGCCGATACAGCGCGGGAAAGCGCGCGCGCATGTCCAGCGCCATGCCGTTCCACAGCTGCGCCGCATCGCCCGCGCGCCAAGCGCCATGCAGCGTCTCGATCGACGCCTGCCCACCCTGCGCCTGGTCCAGCGCCTCGCGCAGCATCTCCACCTGCTCGAGCTGGCCCAGGCCATCGAGAAAACCGATCTGCTCGGACGCGGTCTCCAGCCCCGCCGTCGCCTTGCCTGCCTCGCGCGCCTGCCGCGCCAGATACGCATCCATGCCCAGTTGCGCCTGCAGGCCGTAGCGGCCCAGTTCGGTCGTGGTCACCAGCAACGAAGCGAACCACGGCTTGAACAACTGCAGGCTCTGCGCGCTCATGCCGCCGGTCGGTTGTGCGGCGAGGTTCGCCTCGCCCCAGGCCGCCAGGTCCGCGACGAGCGTTGGCGGCAAGTCGTCGTCGAGGCGACTGCCGTCGCTGCGCAGACCAGCCTGCATCATCTGCATCGCCAGCGTCGGCGACTCCAGCTCCTCGGGCGACAGTTCGAAGACCACTTCGCCGGCCGCATCCAGCGTCCGGGCGACATCCTCCGACAGCGGATAGTCCGCGGGCTGCAGGAAATGGAACGAGCCCAGCAGATACAGCGCCCCGTGATCGCCCGAGACCTTCCACAGCAATGGGACCGGCGGCGCCGGCGCCGGCACGTCGGCGATAGGCGGCACCGCGGACGGCGCGCCCTCGCCCATCGCGGCAGGCGACTGGGCCCATGCCGTCGGGGCAAGGCCAAGGAACGCGAACGCAAGTGCGGCGACAAGGGCGGCACGCAGGACAGGAGGGAAACGCATGCGGACTCCAGAATGAAAACGGATCGGAACGCAGCCCGAGGCCGTCGCGCGCGCGCCGGCGGGCACGCGCCCAGGGCCTGCGAGCGGATGCGCGCTCAACGCCCGCGCAGGAACCAACGGTCGATCTCGGCGAGCGGGAAATGCGCCCAGGTCGGGCGGCCATGGTTGCACTGCCCCGAGCGCTCGGTCGCCTCCATCTGCCGCAGCAGCGCATTCATCTCGGGCACCGTCAGTCGCCGGTTCGCGCGCACCGCACCATGGCAGGCCATCGTCGAAAGCAGTTCGTCGCGTGCCGCGCGCACCCGCCGACTCTCGCCGTGCTCGCGCAGGTCGGCCAGCACATCGCGCAGCAGCGCCTCGGTGTCGCCATCGACCAGCAACGCTGGCACGCCGCGCAGCAGCAGCGATTGCGGTCCGGTGCGCGAGACCTCGAAGCCCAGGTCGGCGAGCGTGCCCGCTTCCTGTTCGGCGATGTCGGCTTCGCGCTCGGAGACGGCGACGGTCTGCGGCACCAGCAGCGGCTGCATGCGCACACCGTCGCCATCGTGCGCGGTCTTGAGCCGCTCGTAGCCGATGCGCTCGTGGGCGGCATGCATGTCGACGACGATCATGCCGTCGGCCGCCTGGCTGAGAATGTAGATGCCATGCAACTGCGCGACCGCATAGCCGAGCGGCGGCACGAAGGCGGCGGTGTCGGCGGTGGTGTTGTCGGCGGCTGCGCCATCGACGGCCATGCCCTGGGCGCTCGCATCGGCCCACGCATCGCCTCGCGCAGGCGCCGCCGCGAACGTCGCGTCCGTCCCCGCGTGGGTCCCCGCGTCGTCGCCGCCCATGCCGCCGCCGTAGAGGCTGGCATAGGCCGCACGCGCCTCGCCCACGCGCAGTGCCAGATGTGTCTGCGGCATTGGCCGCGACCAGGCGGCTGCAGAGCCGCCGTTGGTCGGCCCGGCGGCGAACGGCGCTCCGGGCGTCGGCGCCTCGACCGCCACGTCGCCCGCCTGCCCGGCCCGGGTATCGGCCAGCGCCTCATGCAGCGTGCGATAGACGAAGTCGTGCACCAGCCGGGCGTCGCGGAACCGCACCTCGTGCTTGGCCGGATGCACATTGACGTCGACCCGGGTCGGATCGAGTTCGAGGAACAGCACGTAGGCCGGCTGTCGCCCGTGGTACATCACGTCGGCGAAGGCCTGCTTGACCGCGTGCGCGACGCTGCGATCGCGGATCGACCGGCCGTTGACGTACAGATACTGCTGATCGGCACTGGCGCGCGAGTACGCCGGCCGCGCGATCCAGCCCGACAGCCGCAGGCCGGCCGCGGCATGATCGATCCGCAGCGCGGCATCGGCGAACTCGCGGCCCAGCGTCTCGACCAGGCGCGCGCCCGAGAACAGGTCCTCGTCGCCCTTGTAGCGGCGCGCGGGCTTGCCGTTGTGGCTCACGCGCAGTTCGACATCCGGCCGTACCAGCGCCAGCGCACGCAGCCATTCTTCGATGTGGCCCAGCTCGGTGCGCTCGGCGCGCATGAACTTGCGGCGCGCCGGCACGTTGTAGAACAGGTCGCGGACCTCGACGGTGGTCCCACGCGGATGCGGCTTGGGGGCCGCCGCGCCCACACGCCCGCCGTCGACCTGCAGCACGGTGCCGTGGGCATCGTCCTCGCGGCGCGAGGCCAGCGAGAACCGGCTGACCGATGCGATCGACGGCAGCGCTTCGCCGCGGAAGCCGAGAGTGGCGACCGATTCGAGATCGTCGAGCGAGCCGATCTTGCTGGTCGCATGCCGCGACACTGCCAGTGGCAACTCCTCGGGTGCGATCCCGCCACCATCGTCGCGCACGCGGATCAGGCGGCCCCCGCCTTCCTCGAGCTCGATGTCGACCCGACGCGCACCGGCATCGAGCGCGTTCTCGACCAGTTCCTTGACCACCGAGGCCGGCCGCTCAACGACCTCGCCCGCGGCAATCTGGTTGATCAGGATATCGGGCAGTTGACGAATGGACACGGCACGGCGGCGCCAAGGCGCTTTGACGAGGGGGACGGGGATGATAGCGGGCGCCGGATGCGCCTGCCGGCCGGTCGATCCGGCCGATTCAGGGGCTGCCGCCGCCGGCAGCGGCCGCGGCCGCGCGCGCGGCGTAGAGCGTGCCTGGGGGCGGCTGGCTGGTGAAGAAGGCATTGATCCCCTGCAGCACGGCGGCAGCGACGCGCCGCTGGTGGCCGGGGTCGAGCAGCCGCTTCTCCTCTTCGGGATTGGAGATGAAGCCCGTTTCGACCAGCATCGCCGGCATGTCGGCGTTGCGCAGCACCGAGAAGTTCGCGTACTCCACGTTCGCCTTGTGGGTCTTGCCGACATCGCGCAGCCCGGTCAGCACGTGCGTAGCGGCCTCCTGCGAGGCGCGCATGTGCCCGCTCTGCGCCATTTCGAGCAGGACGTTGGACAGCGTGTCCTTCTCCAGGCGCACACCGCCGACGAGGTCGGCGCTGTTCTCGCGGTCGGCCAGCCAGCGTGCCTGCTGCGAGGACGCCCCGCGCAGTGACAGGGTGTAGACCGAGGAGCCGTAGGCGGCGCGATTGAGCGCGGCGTCGGCATGGATCGACACGAACATGTCGGCTCTGGCCTGACGCGCCCGACGCGCGCGCTGCGGCAGCTCGACATAGCTGTCGTTGTCGCGGATCAGATGCGCGCGCATGCCGGGCGTGGCGTTGATCTGGCGCGCCAGTTCGCGCGAGATCGCCAGCACCACGTGCTTTTCGTAGGTGCCACCCGGCCCGATCGCCCCCGGATCCTGGCCGCCGTGCCCGGGATCGATCGCGATCACCAGCGGACGCATGCCCTTGCCGACCGTGGTCGGCAAGGGCGGGGCCGCATTGCGCGGCGCCGGCGCGGTGGCCTCGGGTGTGGGGGCAGGCGCCTGCGCGACTGGCGCAGCAGCGGGTGTCGGCGTCGGCGTCGGGGCAGGCGTCGAGGCCGATGCCGCGGGCTGCGGCGCAGGTGTGGCCGGCGCACGGGCGCGCGCCATCTCGGCGATCAGCCGCGAGGTCGCATCGTTGGACGCGAGAGCAGGATCGGGCGGCGGGGTGCGGGTGGCCGGGGCGCCAGCGGCGGGCACGGCGCCGGTAGCCGTCGGTGGTGCAGAGGCCTGGGCGGCGACCCGCGCGATCGGATCGGCATCGCCATCGCCGGGCCACTCGACGACCAAGCGAGTCCCGTCGCCGCCTTCTTCCAGGCGCGGCGTCATCGCCACGACCGGGCTGGCGAGATCGAACACGATCCGGGTCGTGCCGGCCACCGGTTGACCGGTCCGGACACTGCGCACCACGCCGCGCGAGGCCGGCAGCGCCAGGCCGCCGCGGAGCTTGGTGCCGGGCAGGTCGACCACGAGGCGGTCGGGATTGGCCAGCGAGATCACCGAGAATTCGGCCTTGCCGTCCAGCCGCAGTTCGGCCCGCGTCCCGGTCGCGCCGGTCTGCAGGTCAACACCACGCAACTCGGCGCCGTAGGCCAGGTTCCAGCACAGCGCCGCGAGCAGCGCGAGCGCCAGCAAGGCCTGAGACAGATTGATCCCCCGGATACGCATGGGGTTAGTCAATCATCGCCGCCAGGACAATGCAAGACGTTTTCCCTTGCAAATCCAGAGCCTGCGCACCCTTCCTACGGTTTCGGTTCAGAAAGGGCCGGCAAGCAGCCCGGTCGCCCGAGCGCCTCGCACCACTGTCGACCGGCCTCCGACAGCGGCGCCAGCGATGCGCTGCGCCCCTGGCCCGACAAGGCGAGACAGATCCGCAGATCCGGCCGCGGCAACGCGTCGGCGCCCCGCTCGGGCCATTCGATCAACCACAGCCGCGCGGGGACGTCGTCCAGGCCGAGAAACTCCAGCTCGCCGATGTCGCCGATGCGGTACAGATCCAGGTGCAATGCCTCGCCGCCCGCCACCGGGTAGCGCTCGACCAGCGTGTAGGTGGGGCTGCGGACGGTACCGGTCACGCCCAGTGCGCGCAGCCAGGCGCGCGCCAGCGTGGACTTGCCGGCGCCCAGGTCGCCTTGCAGATGCACGACCGCCGGCGTGGGGGCCGTGGCGGCGAGCGCCTGCGCGAAGGCCTGGGTCGCGGCCTCGCCGTCGAGTTGCCACAGGCTCATCGCCATGTCTCCAGGAACGTCGGATTGGCCAGCGGACGCAGCGCGGCGATCAGGTCGACCGGCAACAGGCCGCGCTCGCCGCCACTGCGCGCCGCGACATCGCCGGCGGCGGCATGCAGCAGGGCACCGCAGGCCGCGGCGGATTCGGGGTCGAGCCCCTGTCCGCGCAGCGCGGCGATCACGCCGGTCAGCGCATCGCCCATGCCGCCGGTCGCCATGCCCGGGTTGCCGGCGGCGACCAGCCACGGCATGCCGTCCGGCGCACAGATCAGTGTGCCCGCGCCCTTGAGCACGACGACCGCGCCAGTCTGGGCGGCGAGCCGGCGCACCGCGGCGGGTCGGTCGCGCTGGATGTCGACCGTCGCGGCGCCGAGCAGGCGCCCGGCCTCGCCCGGGTGCGGGGTCAGCACAGTGCCGGGCGGCAGCGCGCGCGGCATGGCGGCCAGCAGGCTCAGCGCGTCGGCGTCGAGCACCAGCGGCCGGCCGCTGCCCAGCACCTCGTCGTACAAGCCGTGACCCCAGGCGCCGCGCCCCAGCCCCGGCCCGAGCGCGACGACATCGGCGGCCTGGAGCAGATGCGCGAGCGTGGACGCGTTGTCGATACGGCGGACCATCGCCTCCGGACAGCGCACCAGCAGCGGGGCGACATGCGCCGCCTGGGTCGCGACCGACACCAGCCCGGCGCCGGCGCGCAGCGCGGCCTCGGTGGCCAACATCACCGCGCCGCCCATGCCGTGGTCGCCGCCCACGCACAGCACGCGGCCGGAGGCCCCCTTGTGGCTGTTGCGTAGACGCGGGCGCAGCCAGTGCGCCAGGTCGCCGGCCTCGATCCGGCGCGCGACGCCGGGCCCGGCGGCTGCCATCACGCCCGGATCGACGTCGAGTGCATCGAGTGCGAGTTCGCCGGCATGGTCGGGGCCGTCGCCGGTCTGCAGACCGACGCGTGCGGCGAGGAATTGCAACGTGACCTGCGCATGCACCGCGACACCGGGCGCACTGCCGCGGTCGCCGTCCAGGCCGCTGGGCACGTCGAGCGCCAGCACCGGCGCGGGCGTCGCCTCGATCGCGGCGATCAAGGCGGCGGCATCGGCATCGGGTGCGCGCGACAGACCGATCCCGAACAAGGCGTCGACGACCAGCCCGGCCGACGGCAGCGGGCCGCCAGCGAACGTCGCGATGCGTCCACCGGCCTCGACGAAGGCCGCGCACGCCGAACGCGAAAGCGCGGTCCGGGGCGCGTGCGTGTCGAGCCGAACCACCTGCACCTCGCAGCCGGCCGACTGCGCGTGCCGCGCGAGCACGTAGCCGTCGCCGCCGTTGTTGCCAGGCCCGCAGACCACGACCAGGGTGCGCACCTGCGGCCAGCGCCGCTGCAACAGGCGCCACGCGGCCAGCCCGGCGCGCGCCATCAGCACGCCGGCATCGCCGCCCTCGGCGGCGATCGCCGCGGTCTCGAGCGCGCGCACCCCCGCCGCGTCGTACAGCAGGGTTCCCGGCATGGACGCCGCGTTCGAGGCACAGGGAAGGCTCATCGCGCCGATTCTATACTTCAGGCATCGTGAGTCCCTGCCCCGACACCCCCGACGCCGCGCCACCGGCACGCCGCGCGCCCGAGCCGCAGCAGGTGGCCGCGCGCATCCGCGCGATCGCGGCCGAGCTGGGCTTCCAGCGCTGCGGCATCGCCGGCATCGAACTCGCCGAGGATGAAGCCCACCTGCGCGATTGGCTCGCCCAGGGGCTGTACGGCACGATGGACTGGATGGCGCGCCACGGCACGCTGCGCGCGCGCCCGGCCGACCTGCTGCCCGGCACCGTGCGGGTGATCTCGGTCGGGCTCGACTACGGCCGCAACGACGACGACAGCGCCTGGGAGACGCTGGCCGATGGCCGCCGC
This sequence comes from Luteimonas sp. TWI382, assembly GCF_039674545.1. Lineage (NCBI taxonomy): Bacteria > Pseudomonadati > Pseudomonadota > Gammaproteobacteria > Lysobacterales > Lysobacteraceae > Luteimonas > Luteimonas sp. TWI382. The sequence continues at coordinate 7,023 of NZ_JBDJNS010000015.1, read as the reverse complement.
GCCTACGTCGCGCGCTACGCGCTCGGCCGCGACTACCACAAGCTCATGCGCAACCGGCTGCAGAAGTTCGCGCACCGCATCGCCGAGGAAATCGGCCCGTTCGGCCACCGGGTGTTCGTCGATTCGGCGCCGGTGCTCGAGCGTGCGCTCGCACGCAACGCCGGCCTGGGCTGGATCGGCAAGCACACCTGCCTGATCGACAAGCGCGGTGGCTCGTGGTTCTTCCTCGGCGAGATCTACGTCGACGTGCCGCTGCCGATCGATCCACCGGCGAGCGCGCACTGCGGCACCTGCACGCGCTGCATCGACGTCTGCCCAACGCAGGCGATCGTCGCGCCGTACCGGCTCGATGCGCGCCGCTGCATCTCGTACCTGACGATCGAACACGACGGCGCGATTCCCGAACCGCTGCGCGCGCCGATCGGCAACCGCATCTTCGGCTGCGACGACTGCCAATTGGTCTGCCCGTGGAACAAGTTCGCCAAGCGCCACGACGAACCCGACTTCCGCGCGCGCAACGGCCTGGACACCGCAAGCCTGGCCGATCTGTTCGCCTGGGACGAGGACGAGTTCCTGCAGCGCACCGAGGGCTCGCCACTGCGCCGCAGTGGGCATCGCCGCTGGCTGCGCAACATCGCCGTCGCCTTGGGCAATGCGCCGAGCACTCCCGACACCATCGCCGCACTGCGGACACGCCGGCAGTCGGGCGACGCGCTGGTCGACGCGCATGTCGAATGGGCGCTGGCGCGACACGACGCGCACTGACGAAGCGACACGACGCGCGCGGGTTCGCTCGATCGCGGCTGGCGAATGACGCGTGTCCTGGCGGCAGGTCAGCGTTGGCGCAATGACAAGGCCGCAAGGGCCCGCCCCCACCCGGCGCGCTGTGCGCGCCGACCTCCCCGCGCGCGCGGGAGGTGACTTCAGCATGCGGCGCGCGGCCGACTCCCACACGCACCGATACGCTTGTGCTCCTTCCCCCGCGCGCGGGGGAAGGCTGGGATGGGGGCGCTTTGTGCGACACGCCCATGGCTGAACTGGCGCGCTACGTACGTCGACCTCCCACGTGCGCGGGGGAGGCGGTCGCCACCGATCAGGCGTTGCGGCGGGCGCGCAGTTCGTCGAGCAGGGCGCGGGTGACCGGGTCGGCGATCTCGACGTCCTGGCCCTGCACCGCGGGCAGCAACTCGCCGGCGATGCGCTTGCCCAGTTCGACGCCCCACTGGTCGAAGGCGTTGATGCCCCACAGCACCGACTGCGCGTAGACGCTGTGCTCGTAGAGCGCGATCAGCGCGCCGAGACTGCGCGGGTCGAGCCGGTCGAGCAGCAACAGCGTCGACGGCCGGTTGCCGGGATACGACTTCTGCGGATCGTCGGCGGAGAACCCGTTGGCCAGCGCCTGCGTCTGGGCGAGCAGGTTCGACAGCAGCGCGGCATGGTTGTCGGTGTGCGGATGGGCCGGATTGACAACGCCGATGAAATCGGCCGGCACCGTCTGCGTCCCCTGGTGCAGCGCCTGGAAGAAACTGTGCTGCGAGTTGGTGCCCGGCCCGCCCCACAGCACCGGCACGGTGTCGAGCCCGACCGGCGCGCCCTCAGGCGTGACCGACTTGCCCAGGCTCTCCATCACCAACTGCTGCAAGTAGGCCGGCAGCAGCGCCAGCCGCTCGTCGTAGGGCAGCACGGCGTGCGTCGCCAAGCCCAGCGCATTGCGGTTCCACACACCGGCCAGTGCGTGCAGCAGCGGCAGGTTGCCGGCCAGCGGCGTCCGCAGCGCGTGGGCGTCCATTTCGGCCGCGCCGTCGAGCAAGGCGTCGAAACCATCGGCGCCGATCGCCAGCGCGATCGAAAACCCGACCGCCGACCACAGCGAGTAGCGACCGCCGACCCAGTCCCACATCGGCAGCACACGCTCGGGTGCGACGCCGAAGGCCTGCGCCCGCGGCACGTTGGCGCTGACCGCATACAGCCGCTCGCTGCCGCCCAGCCAATCGCGCACGACCGCGCCGTTGAGCAGGGTCTCCTGGGTGCCGAAGGTCTTGGAGACCAGGATCGCGGCGGTCTTCGCCGGATCCAGCTTCGCCAGGCGATGCTGGGCGTCGCTGCCGTCGACGTTGGTCAGGAAATGCACACGGAAACGACCGGTGCCGAAGTCCTTGAGCGCATCGACCACCAGCCGCGGGCCGAGATCGGAGCCGCCGATGCCGACGTTGACGATGTCGGTGACATCGGACGCCTCGAGCTGCGCGACCAGGGCGCGCATGCGCGTGCGCGCCGCGAGCGCCTGCTCGCGTGCATCGCGCGCCGCCGGCGCCTGCGACAGCGCCGAGCGCAGTGCGACGTGCAGCGCCGGGCGCTGCTCGGACGTATTGACGATGGCGCCGTCGAACAGCGCGCGCATCGCGGCCGCCAGCTCGGCCGACGCGCCAAGCGCGAGCAGCGCATCGCGGGCCTCGCGGTCGAAACGCTGGCGCGCGAAGCTGGCATAGAGCCCGCCCACGCGCAGCGCGAAGTCGCGCGGGCGCGCGGCGTCGGCGGCGATGAGGTCGGCGATACGCGCCGCGTCCAGGCGCCGCGCATGCGGCGCCAGCGCCTCGATGATCCGCCGCGCCGCCGTCGTCATCAGGCTGCCTGCGCCGGGATCGAATCGTTGGTGTGGGTCATCCGGTTCTGCCGATCGACGTAGACCAGGGTCGGCTTGAAATTGGCCACCTGTGCCTCGTCGAGCGCGCCGTAGGCGCAAATGATCACCAGATCGCCGACGCCAGCCTTGTGCGCGGCCGCGCCATTGACCGAAATGATGCCGCTGCCGGCCTCGGCGCGGATCGCGTAGGTCGCGAAGCGTTCGCCGTTGTTGATGTTGTAGATCTCGATGCGTTCGTATTCACGGATGCCCGACAGGTCGAGCAGATGGCCGTCGATCGCGCACGAGCCTTCGTAGTGCAGCTCGGCGTGGGTCACGGACGCGCGGTGGATCTTGGCTTTGAGCAGGGTCAGTTGCATGGCGGCGGCCGGATCGCGGCCTTGGCAAACGCGGGCGTTCCGCAGGAGTCGGCAAGTATAGGGGCCGTGTGCGGCATCGCAACATGCCGCCCGGGCACGCGAGCGGCGATTCAGCCGGCCGCAGACACCGGCGCCAGGCTGAATTCGAGGTTGTCGATCAACCGGGTGGTACCCAGCCGGGCCGCGAGCAATGCGACCGCCTCGGCATCGCCCGCCGCCAGCGGCCCGAGCGCGGGCGTGCGCACGACCGCGTAGTCGACCGCGAACCCCTGCGCGCTGAGCTGCGCTTCGGCGTCGGCCTCGACCTGGGCCGGCGCGCGGCCGGCACGCAGGTCATCGCGCATCGCCTGCAGCGTGCGATACAGCTGCGGCGCCCGTGCGCGCTGGTCGGCGTCGAGATACTGGTTGCGCGAGCTCAGTGCCAGCCCGTCGGCATCGCGGGCGATCGCGACCGGCAGCAACTGCACCGGGAACGCGAGCTCGGTCACCAGGTGCGCGATCACCGCCAGTTGCTGGTAGTCCTTGCGCCCGAACGCGGCGACATCGGGCTGCACCTGGTTGAACAGGCGCGCGACGACCGTCGCCACGCCATCGAAGTGGCCCGGCCGATGGGCGCCGTCGAGCACCTCGGTGATCCCGGGCACGCGCACGGTGACCGTGTTCGCCAGCCCCAGCGGATACATCGTCTCCACCGACGGCTGCCACAGCAGGTCGCAGCCCGCAGCGGCCAGCCCTTGCGCGTCCTGCTCGGGTGTCCGCGGATAGCGCGCGAAGTCCTCGTTGGGTCCGAACTGCGTGGGATTGACGAACACGCTGGCGACGACACGGTCGACCTGCGCGCGCAACGCCGCGACCAGCGAAAAGTGCCCCGCGTGCAGGTTGCCCATCGTCGGCACCAGGCCCACGCGCAGGCCCGCGCGCTTCCAGTCCGCGATACGGGCGCGCAGGACGCTCAGGCTGTCGACGGTTTCGATCATGGGGCGTGCGGATTGGAAAGCGAAGGCCGGCGGCGCTGCGCTCAGCTGTAGGAATGCTCGGGGCCGGGGAAGCTGCCGTCGCGCACAGCGGCGACGTACGCGCGCGCTGCGCCGGCGACCGAGCCGCCATCGGCCAGGAAGTCGCGGACGAACTTCGGCCGGCGATGGCCGCTGTCCAGGCCCAGCATGTCGTGCAGCACCAGCACCTGGCCGTCGCAGTTGGGACCTGCGCCGATGCCGATCGTCGGCACTGGCGAGGCGGCGGTGATCTCGGCGGCCAATGCAGCGGGCACGCCCTCGAGCACGATCAACGAAGCACCGGCCTCGGCAATCGCGAGCGCGTCCTCGCGCAGTGCCTGCGCGGCCGCCTCGCCGCGGCCCTGCACCTTGAATCCGCCCAAGCGCAGCACCGACTGCGGGGTCAGGCCCAGGTGCGCGCAGACCGGGATCTCGCGCTCGACCAGGAAGCGCACGACCTCACGCTTGCTCGCGCTCGCGCCTTCGAGCTTGACCATGCCGGCACCGGCCTGCAGCAACCGGGTGGAGGCGTTGAGCGCACGCTCGGGCGTCGCATCGGCCTGGAACGACAGGTCGGCGACGATGAGCGCGCGCCGGGTCGCCCGCGCCACGCAGGCCGTGTGATAGACCATGTCGTCGGTGGTGACCGGCAACGTCGAGCCGTGCCCCTGCACCACCATGCCCAGCGAATCGCCGACCAGCAGCAGGTCGACCCCGGCCGCATCGAAGGTGCGCGCAAATCCGGCATCGTAGGCGGTGAGCATCGAGAGCCGGCGACCCGCGGCGCGGGCCTCGAACAGCGCGGGCACGGTCACCGGCGCGGACATGTGGGGAGTGGTCATCGCACTAGGGTATCGCTTCGATGCCGCTTCGATCCATGCCCGCGAGGATGTCGGCGGCTGCGCCGACACCAGGAATCTGCGCATCCGGCGCGACATCGAGCAGCGGCACCAGCGCGAACGCGCGCGTATGCAGATGCGGATGCGGAACGATCAGTCCCGGCAATGCGAGCCTGGCATCGCCGTACAGCAGCAGATCCAGGTCGAGCGTACGCGGCCCCCAGCGATCGCGGCCATCGGGCGCGCGGCGTCGCCCCAGCGCCGTTTCGATCGACAACAGCATCTGGAGCAGCGCCATCGCCGGCAGGTCGGTCTCGAACACCGCCGCGGCGTTGATGAAGTCCGGCTGGTCGGTCACACCCCACGCGGGGGTGCGATAGAAGCGCGACAGCGCCCACCCCGAAATGCCGGGCAAGGCCGCCAGCGCACGCGCCGCGTCGCGCACCGTGGCCACCGCGTCGCCGAGATTGGCGCCCAACCCGACGCAGGCGTGCACGCGCGGCGCCTGCGCCGACCCGGTGCTCATCCGGCTGCGGCAGGCGCGCGCCGACGGCGGCGCTTGCGGCGTGGGGCCTGCCCCTCGCCGTCCTCTCCCTCGTCGCCCGGGAACAACGCGATCGCGTGGTCTGGATCGTGCTGGGCTTCCTGCCAGAACGCGACATCGGCGGCATGCGCATCGGAGGCCGCGCTGCGCAACACCAGGAAATCGAACGCGGCGCGGAAGCGCGGGTGCGACAGCATCCGGGTCACCCGCTTGCGCTGGCGCTGCGGGAAGCGCGCCTGCAGCAGCCAGATCTCCTGCATCGGCAGCGAGAACCGGCGCGGCAACGCGACCGTCGACAACTGGTGCAGCGTCACCCGGTCGGCCGCCCGGCGCTGGGCATCCACCGGCTGCACGCCCTCTGCCTGCAGCTTCATCAACGTGCGGCAGTACGCCGGCCACAGCAGGGTCGCGAACAGGAACGCCGGCGATACCGGGTCGCCGGCGGCAACGCGGGTGTCGGTCGAGCGCAGGCCCGCGACCACCATCGTGCGCAACGCGCCGCTGCGGTTGCTCGCCAACGCCTTGGCGGTCTCGGGGAACAACGCGCCCAGCAGGCCGTGCCGCTCCAGGCCTTCGAAACTGGCCACCGCGTGCCCGGACAAGAACAGCTTCAGGCATTCCTCGAACAGCCGCGCCGGCGCCGCTTCGGACAACAGCCCGGCAAGCTGCGGGATCGGCGCTGCGGTTTCGGGCGCGATCGAAAAGCCCAGCTTGGCCGCCAGCCGCACGGCGCGCAGCATCCGCACCGGGTCCTCGCGATAGCGCGTCTCCGGATCGCCGATCAAGCGCAGCACGCGGTTCTCGACATCCTCGAAGCCGCCGACGTAGTCGCGCACCGAGAAGTCGGCGATCGCGTAATAGAGCGCGTTGGCGGTGAAGTCGCGCCGGACCGCATCGTCCTCGATCGTGCCGTAGACGTTGTCGCGCAGCAGGCGGCCATCGTCGTGGACCTCGCGGTCGCCGCTGCCGTCGTCGACGTTGGCACGGAAAGTGGCGACCTCGATGATCTCGCGACCGAACACCACGTGCGCCAGCCGGAACCGCCGCCCGATCAGCCGGCAGTTGCGGAACAGCGCCTTGACCTGCTCGGGTGTCGCGTCGGTCGCGACATCGAAATCCTTGGGCGCCAGGCCGACAAGAATGTCGCGCACCGCACCGCCGACCAGATAGGCGGCATGCCCGGCCTCGTGCAACCGGTAGAGCACACGCAGGGCGCTCTGGCTGATCTGCCGGCGCGAGATGATGTGCTGGTCGCGGGGGATGGTCCGCAACGCGGAGCCCGGAGTCGAATTGTCGTCGTGCATCAAATGAAAATTTTCCGTGGGCACCCGTTGCGGGGCCCGCAAGCCTGCTATACTAGCAAGCTGCACACGTCTTTCCGATGTTCTGCAGACCGGTCGTCCAACCGGTCGCCGCTTCGGCGGTACACCCAGCTCCCTTCGTCTAGAGGCCTAGGACGTGGCCCTCTCAAGGCTAAAACACGGGTTCGAATCCCGTAGGGAGCGCCATCTTCAAGAAAAGGCCCGCGCAAGCGGGCCTTTCTCGTGGCGCGTCGCCGACACCCTGGGAACGCCAGCCACCGCCCAGAACCGGGGGGGGGGTTGGATATTGAAGCGCCGCAAATGAAACAATAGACCCGTGG